>CBDTVS010000052.1:0-8350 GCA_965364245.1 uncultured Gammaproteobacteria bacterium
GGCCTGGAACGGCTTCGACAGTCCGGTGTCGGTGGTGCCCGGATGCAGCGCAAGGACGACGGTGTTGCGCGCGGTGCGCGCGAACTCGATCGCGACGGTGCGCGTGAACATGTTCTGCGCCGCCTTGGCGCCGCGGTAGGCATACCAGCCGCCGAGCCGGTTGTCGCCGATGCTGCCGACGCGCGCTGACAGGCTCGCGAACACGGCCCGCTCGCGGTGACGGAACAGCGACTGGCACTGCTTGGCGACCAGCAGCGGCCCGGCGGCGTTGACCTCGAAGCTGCGCCGTAGCGCCTCGGGCGTGACGTCGGCCAGCCGTTTCTCGGGCTGCAGATCGCCGTCGTGCAGCAGCCCGGCGCAGTTGATCAACAGGTGCAGGTGCGGCCCGCCGGACGCGACCGTGGCTGCGGCGCGTGCGATGCTCGCCTCGTCGGTCACGTCGAGCGCGAGCGGCCGGACCCGGGGATCCGCCGCGGCGAGGGCCTGAAGCTCGCGGGCCTGACCGGGGTCGCGACAGGTCGCGAACAGTTCCACCACGTTGTCGCAGACCAGCAGCTGGCGCACGAACTCGAGGCCGATGCCGCGGCTCGCGCCCTGCACCAGCACGCGCGCTTGAGCCGGGAACGAGGCGAGCGCCGCCGGGTCGGCGGCGGGTGCGGGACGCATCAGCCGACGCGGACCGTCGCCATCATGCCGCCACGCTGGTGGTCGAGGACGTGGCAGTGGAACATCCACTCGCCCGGGTTGTCCGCGACGAACGCGATCTCGGCGGTCTCCTCGCGGCGCAGCAGCACGGTGTCGCGCCACGGGGTCTGCGGGACCGGCTCGCCATTGCGCGTCAGCACGCGGAAGGTGTGGCCGTGCAGATGGATCGGGTGGTCCCAGGCGGAGTCGTTGCGCAGCGCCATGACCACGTGGCTGCCGAGCGGCAGAACGAGCAGCCGCGCGACCCCGTCATGACCCGAGGCGACCCCGTTGATCGCCCACGCCAGGCCGTGCTCCCGGACCAGCGTGCGCAGGTCGGTGTCGACGCCGTCGAGCCGTGCCGAGGCCAGGCCGCCCATCGCGCCACCGGCGAAGACCACCTCGTGGCGCGCCGCGCGGGCGAGGTCGGGCTCGGCGACCGGGTTGGGCTCGAGCGCGATCGGCGCGCGCGAAATGCCCTCGCGCAGTGGCGTTTCATCGGCGTAGGCGATACGCACCAGGTCGTACGGACGGCGCGGGTAGTAGTCGTCGTCGACCACGAACTCGACGCCGGGCTCGTGGATGCAGTCGAGCACCAGGTCGGCGCGCTGACCCGGGGCGAGGGTCACCTGACCGGTCGGGGCCTCGAACGGTGTCACCGGGTGGCCGTCGAGCGCGATCACGCGCGGCGCGTGGCCATTGAAGCGCAGCGCGAAGACGCGCGCGGTGGCCGCGTTGACCAGGCGCAGGCGCAGCCGTTCGCCGCTGCGTACCATGAACTGCGCCTCGGGATCGGCGTAGACGCCGTTCAGCGCGACCGCGTTGCCGATGCGTCCGGCATGGCTCATGTCGTGCAGGTTGCCGAAGTCGCCGATCTGCTCGGCGTTCTCGTCGAGCCGCCAGTCGCTGAGCACCCAGGTGACGTCACGGTCGACCTCGATCGGCCGCGCCTCCTCGACCACCAGCACGCCGTACAGACCGCGCGCCACCTGCTCGTGGCTGGCGTGGTGCGGGTGGTACCAGAAGGTGCCGGCGTCCGGCAGCGGGAAGCTGTAGTCGAACGTGGCGCCGGGGGCGATCGGCGGTTGGGTCACGTGGGCGACCCCGTCCATGGCGTTCGGCAAGCGCAGCCCGTGCCAGTGCACCGTGGTGCCGTCGGCGAGGTCGTTGGCGACCTGGATACGTGCCGTGGCGCCCTGGCGGAAGCGCAGCTCGGGGCCTGGCGCAGTACCGTTGTAGGCCCAGATGTCGGTGGCCGGGTAGCCCTCGGGACCGATCTGCAGGGCGCCGGGCGCACAGCGCAGCGCGACGGTCGCTGGCTCGGCGGCGAACGCGAAGTGCGGCAGCGCGGCCGAGGCGCTCGCACCGCCGAGGGCGGTCAGGAAGTCGCGACGGGTGAGCAGCATCGTGGGGTTCTCTTCAGGGTTCAGGGGTTCAGGTGCCGTCGCGCACGGGGTCGGGCGTGACGCCGAGGCGGCCGATGCCCGGCAGCTTGAGCGCCGGCGGGTAGGCGTCGAGGCCGACCACCAGACCGAGCAGGTTCAGCTCCAGCCCCTCGCGCGCACTGACCAGCAGGCCGCCGAGCCCGAACAGCGAGACCTGGGCGCCGCTGCCGCTCGGGGCCCGACCGGCGAGGTCGCCGCCAGGCAGGTAGTCCTTGCCGATGGCCGTGACCGGCAGCTCGAGTTCGCGCCCGGGTACCGCGCGCCCGACGTAGGCGACGAAGGTGTTGCTGTTCGGCCCCGGCCACAGCGTGTACTCGTGGGCGTGGGGGTAGCTTGCGACGGCCGCCTCGATCTCGGGGATCAGCGCGGCGGCGCGCGGACCGCGCAGGTCGAGCAGCAGCTCCGGCTCGGCGTCGTACCAGCGGCGGTCGGGCAGGTCGATCGCCGAGACCACCACCGAGCGGCCACCGCCGCGCCGCCAGCCGACCACCTGGTGGACGACGTAGTGATCGGCGTCCTGCGCCTTGGTCGCCAGCCAGGTGTGCACGGCGAGGATGCCGCGCCAGTTGAAAGCACGAGCGGCATAGACCTGGATCACTGCCTCGGGAGTGTTCGCCGGGTCGGGGGCGATGCCGGCGCTGGCGCGGCTCGCCGAGCGCCAGTCGCGGCCGAAGTTGACCTGGCTGCAGGCCGAGGCGAGCAGCGGCAGCACTAGCAGCAGCGCGATCAGCAGGGCGAGGCGTTTGAGGCGTTTCATCGGGCGGTCCATCGGGCCGCCAGGAAGGCGGGCCTACGGCCATGGGACCGCCGGGAAGGGAAGACGTTCAGGTGGGCATTACGTCCCGGGCAGGTTTCGCCTGCCCGGGACGCCTGCGCTTACTTGTCGAGGATCTTCTCGCGCTCCCGCTCGTATTCCTTCTCGCTGATAGCGCCGGCCTCGTAGGCCTTCTTCAGGTCCATGAGCTGCTGACCGGTGGTGGTGGTCTCAGCCTTGATGGTGCTGTCACCACCGCCGCAGCCGGCCAGCGCCAGGCTCAACGCCAGCACGCTCGCGAACCCGAGGGTCTTGAGTGTCTTGTTCATTATGAGAGATCTCCCTGAAAGGTTGCGGTCCGGCCGCCCGGCCGTGCCTGCGGGCATTATAGGCGAACCAGTGTCAGGTTCAGGCCGGGCAGCCGGTGGTTGCCGTGCGTAGCGGCAACGTCGGCACATGCGCGCCGATGGCCTCGGCGAGCGGCTTCACGCGGTCAGGCGGCCCGGCAAGGTAGAGCGCAACGTCGTCCCCGGTCAGCTGCGCGGTGACGAAGTCGTCGATCCATGCCACGAGGTCGTCGGGCCACGGCCCGGCCCGGTAGCCGAAGTCGTCGAGGGCATCGACCCAGCTCCGGCAGAGATTGTCGAGGTAGGCGCCATGCGGCGAGAGCGTCAGGCGCTCGAGATGGATGCGCGGTGCCTGTTCCAGCGCCAGGGCGTGCTCGACGAGGCTGCGCACCGGGGCGAAGCCGGTGCCGACGGCGAGGAACACCAATGCGCCGCACGCGTCGCGGTCGAGTACGAAGTCGCCGTGCGGCCCCTCGACCGTGACCGGCGTGAAGCGGCGCAGGGTGCCATCGAGCAGCGCCGTGGTCAGCGGCGCCCCGGCCAGGCGCGGGACGTGGAACTCGAGACGCATCTCCTCGCACGGGCAGCTCGCAATTGCCAGTTCGAGCGGTGGCAAACCCGCGGCGGTGAGCGTGGCGCGCTGGCCGGCGAGGAAGCGCAGCCGCTGGCTGCGCGGCGGTCGCAGCGTGACCGCCGCGAGGTCGTCACCCAGCAGGCGCACCTCCTGAAGCTGTGCGTTGATCCGCTGCTGCGGAATCTGCGCCACCGAGTCGGCCTCGCCGGCCTCGATGACCACGTCGGTCAGCGGCGCGACGGAGCAGGCCAGGACGTCTCCAGACAGCCGGTCGGCCTCGCCGATGACGTAGTCGTGGTGACGGGTGGCGCGCACTTCCCCCGACAGCAGTCGGGCGCGGCACTGGCCGCAGTTGCCGTTGCCGCAGCCGTAATCGAGGGCCAGGCCGGCACGCAGCGCCGCCTCGAGCAGGGTGTCGTCGCCCTCGACGTCGAACTCGTGGCCCGAGGGCTCGATACGGACCCGGTGCGGCATGGCGCGAGGATAGCACCGCGTCGTACACGTCGCGCGTCGGCGAACCACTGGCCATAATCGTCGCGACACCCGCAGCACGGGAGACGCGCGATGCGCGAGCCTTTCGCCTGGCAGCCCGACGCCCGCAGCGTCGCCGACGCGACCCTCACGGCGTTCATCGCCGAGCACGGCCTGGCCGACTACGACGCCCTGCTGGCGCGGTCCAATGAGGACCCGGCCTGGTTCTGGAACGCGGTGATCGAGTGGTTCGGCCTGACGTTCAGCGCGCCGTACACGCGGGTCATGGACAGCTCCGACGGCGTGCCCTGGCCGCGCTGGTGCATCGGCGGGCAGACCACCCTCGCGGCCAACTGCCTCGACCCGGCACGCCACGCCGATGCCATTCCGGCGGTCGTCTGGGAGGCCGAGGACGGCGCCACGCGGCACTGGAGCCGGGGCGAACTGCGCGAGGCCACCGCCCGCCTGGTGCACGTGCTGCGCGGCGAGGGGATCGGGCCCGGCGACGCGGTGGGGCTCTACCTGCCGATGCTGCCGGAGACTGTCGCGGCGTTCTTCGTCATCGCCGCGCTCGGCGGCATGGTGGTGCCGCTCTTCTCCGGCTTCGCCGCCGACGCCGCGGCCGATCGCCTCAACGACGCGGGGGCCGTCGCGCTGCTGACCGTCGAGTCGACCCGCCGCCGTGGCCGGCGGGTGGCGATGAAGCCGGTGGCCGACGCCATCGCGGCGCGGGTGCCGACGCTGCGCCGCATGCTGGTTTTGCGCGAGGATGGAGCTGCCGAAACGGGAGAGTGGGACGCGGGACGCGACCGCGACTGGCGTGCGCTGTGCGCGGACGCTGCCGTGGACTGGGCGCCACTGGCGCTGCCTGCCGACACGCCGTTCATGCTGGTCTACACCTCCGGCACCACCGGCCGGGCGAAGGGCACGGTGCACACCCACTGCGGCTTCATGACCAAGCTCGCCGCCGACTTCGGCCTGTCGCTCGACTTTCACGCCGGCGACCGCTTCCTGTGGATGTCGGACATGGGCTGGGTGGTCGGGCCGATGCAGGCGGTGGTCAGTACGCTTCTCGGCGGTACCCTGGTGCTCGCCGAGGGGGTGCCCGACTGGCCCGACCCGGGGCGCCTGTGGCGGCTGGTCGAGCGGCACCGGGTCAGCTACCTCGGCGTCGCGCCGACCGTGGCCCGCGCGCTGATGCGCCACGGCCCGGAGCCGGTCGCGGCCGCCGACCTGTCGAGCCTGCGCGTCACGGTCTCGTCGGGCGAGCCGTGGAACCCCGATTCCTGGAACTGGTTCTTCGAGCACGTCTGCCGCAGGCGCGTGCCGATTCTCAACGTCAGCGGCGGCACCGAGATCGGCTGGGGAATCCTGACCGGGACGCCGTTGCACGCTCAGAAGCCGTGCGCGTTCGCCGGTCCGTGCCTCGGTATGGGCGCCGACATCGTCGATGCCCAGGGTCGCAGCGTGGCGACCGGTGAGGTGGGGGAGCTGGTGTTGCGCCTGCCGTCGATCGGTCTGACGCGCGGCCTGTGGCAGGACCCCGAGCGCTACCTCGAGAGCTACTGGAACGCCATGCCGGGCCTCTGGGTGCACGGCGACTGGGCGAGTCGCGACGCCGATGGCCTCTGGTACATCCACGGTCGCTCCGACGACACCATCAAGCTCGCCGGCAAGCGCACCGGTCCGGCCGAGATCGAGTCGCTGTTGATGGCGACCGGGCGGGTTGCGGAGGCGGCGGCCTGCGGCATCGCCGACCCGGTCAAGGGTCAGGCCGTCGCGTTGGCGGTGGTGCCGGCTGCCGGCGTGGTGCCCGACACGGCGCTCGCCGACGTGCTCTCCGGGGCCGTGGTCGCCGGGCTCGGCACGCCGTTTCGCCCGGCGCGGGTGGTATTCGTCGACGAGCTGCCGAAGACGCGCAGCCAGAAGGTGATGCGGCGCGTGGTGCGCGCGGTGTTCGAGGGTCGCGATCCCGGCGACCTCGCGGCGCTGGTCAACCCCGAGGCGGTGGCGGCGCTGGCAAACAGCGTCGCCGGGCCGTGTAAGGAATCGTGAGGGCCCCCGGTCTGATGTCGTGAAGGCTGCACTTCATCCCTCTCCTCACGGGGCCGCGCGACGGCCCCGTTTTTTTGTCATGTGGTGAGAGCCCGCATCCAGGCCGGGCCCATACGCCAAAAAAGCCGTGCGCCCGGTGGGGTTGTCCGTTCCAGGGCGAATTGATATATGTCCAAGCGTCTGGTTGACGGGAGGCGCCGATGGTTGCGCGCTCCGCAAAAGCATCCCGCCTCGCCCGCGTTCTCCAGCGTGGGCTCCTGAGTTTCGCCGCGCTCCTTTTCGCCGCGCCCGTTGCTGCCGATTTCCTCGGCCACGGCGGCCCGGTGCGCACCCTCGCGCTGTCACCCGACGGCACCCGGGTCCTGAGCGGTGGTTTCGACTACACGGCGCGGCTCTGGGAGTTCGGTACCCAGACCGAGCTCGCCGTGCTGCAGGGGCACGACGCCCCGGTCAACGTCGTCGCGTTCCTGCCCGACGGGCGGCGCGCTTTGACCGGCGGCGCCGACGGCAAGCTGATCCTGTGGGACCTCGAGCAGGGCGCGATCCTCAGCGAGGTTGCCGCGCACACCAGCCAGCTGATCGCGCTCGCGTTCTCGCGGGACGGTGAACGGCTCGCCACGGCCGGGTGGGATCGTACCCTCGCGCTCTGGTCGCTCGATGACCTCGAGCCGGTGTCGCGCTGGCCGCTCGCGCACAACGCCAACGCGCTGGTGTTCGGCATGGACGACGCCCTCTACACCGGGCACCAGGATGGCGAGCTGCTGCGCCGGGACAAGGCCACCGGCTACGTCGATGCCGAGTTCATCGGTCACGGACTGCCGGTCACCGGCCTGCTGGCGACCCGCGACGGTCGGCACCTGGTCAGCGCCGCGCTGAACGGCACCCTGTGGCTGTGGGATATCGAGCAGCGTCGTGCGGTGCGCCACTTCGTCGGCCACGACGGCCCGGTCTACCGCATCGAGCTGATCGACGACGACGCCACGCTGGTCAGCATCGGCAGCGACGGCCAGCTGCGTGACTGGGAGGTCGCGACCGGGTCGCTGCGCCGCGAACTGCGGGCCCATGACGGGGCCGCGTGGTCGGTCGGCATCACGCCCGACGAGCGCTTCGCGGTGACCGCAGGCTCCGACGCGTCGCTGCGTGTCTGGCATCGGGAAACGGGCGACCGTATCGGCATCCCGGTGGCCGACAGCGGGCGCCCCGAGCCGTGGCTCGAGAGCAATGCGCCCGGACCCAAGATGTTCCGCAAGTGCGCCGCCTGCCACGCGCTGTCGACCGACGAACCGGCCCGTTCCGGACCGCACCTGGCGGGACTGTTCGGGCGCCGTGCCGGCAGCGTCGACGGGTACCGTTATTCCTCGACCCTTAGTGGTTCGCGGCTGATATGGGACGACGAAACGCTGCGCGCGCTGTTCGCCGAAGGGCCCGACATCTACCTGCCCGGTACCAAGATGCCGGTGCAGAAGATCAATGATCCGGAACGACTCGACGCGCTGATCGCCTACCTGCGCGAACTCACCGACCCCGGCAACTGACCCGCCCGCGACTGGTTCAGCGCCGATTCAGTCGGCGGGAGGTATTCCTGTGCATGTCCATCACCGCACGGGAGAGCCGTCATGCCACGTTCCTGCCTGCCGTACACGCTGCTGCTGGGTGCCACGTTGCTGTGGCCATTCGCCGCATCCGCCGACCGCCGGGTCGATACCGACCCGCGAGTGGTCGTGATTCATCCGGGCGTTGCGCACGCCGACCTGCGACGTAGCTGGCGGATCGACCGGCGCCACGAGGCGCACCGGGAGTGGCGCCATCGCGAGACGCGGCGCGAGCGCCATCGGGGCCCCGCCCATTACGGCGCGGGACTCCCCAGCGACCGCGTCTGGCGCTCGGACCGCCACGCTGTGCATCCCGACTTCCGGCCGCGGCGCCATGTTCGCCACCACGCCCACGCGCCCCATCGGCATCCACCGGTCCGTCCGTCGTGGCGGCACTGGTGGTAGTACAAGAGGCAAAAAAAACCCGC
>CBDTVS010000053.1:0-8255 GCA_965364245.1 uncultured Gammaproteobacteria bacterium
GGCGCTCGCCGAGGTAGCTGCCGGTGACGCGGATCCGGCCGTGTTCGAGTGCCGACCAGTCGGGTCGCGCGGGCAGCGCGACGGCCGGCGCGTCCCAGCGCGCCTCGAGCCGGTCGCGCAGTTCACGCTTCACCGAGGCGCGCTCGAGTTGCCACGCACCGAGGACGCAGAACAGCGGCACGGCGATCAGCATGGCGACCGTCGGGACCGGTCCCGGACTGAAGGTGAGTTGTCCGCGGGGCATCGCACTGCTATATGTTTGCCATTAATCAACGAAGAGCCGGTACGGACCCGTCGGTCCCAGCCGGTCGCATGGCGGGGGCCGCGTGGGTCGCCCGCATCCACCAGGAGGTCTCCATGGACATGATCATCAAGGTCCCGATGTTCATCCTGCTCGGGCTGATCATCTTCTCCCTCGGTCAGGCGATGTTCTATCTCGGACGCGACGACGGCGAGGTCGACCGCACGCGCATGGTGCGGGCGCTGACGGTGCGCATCACCCTGTCGCTGATCCTGTTCGCGCTGCTGATGGCCGGCTACTACTTCGGAATGGTCCAACCGCACGGCGCGTGATCACCGGCGGCGGCGGGCTCAGAGCCAGTAGACGAAGATGAACAGGCCGAGCCAGACGACGTCGACGAAGTGCCAGTACCAGGCGACCGCCTCGAAGGCGAAGTGGTTCTTGGGCGAGAAGTGGCCCTTCATGGCACGCCCGAGGATCGCCATCAGCATGATCGCGCCGATGGTCACGTGCATGCCGTGGAAGCCGGTCAGGATGTAGAACGTCGACCCGTACACCCCCGACTCGAGCGTCAGGTTGAGCTCCTCGAAGGCGTGGTTGTACTCGTAGGCCTGCAGACCGACGAACATCACGCCGAGGATGATGGTCGCGAGCAGGCCGCGCGCCAGGGTTTTCTGGTCGTTGAGTTTCAGACCCCAGTGCGCCCAGGTGATGGTCGCGCCACTGGTCAACAGGATCAGGGTGTTGATGGCCGGCAGACCCCATGCACCCATCGGCGTGAAGCCACCGCCGAGATCACCCGGGCCGGCCGTCGGCCAGGCCGCCTCGAACTGGTTGTAGAGGATCTCCGAGGTGCCGAGGTAGCCGGCGCCGCCGAGCCACGGCACCGCGATCACGCGGATGTAGTAGAGGGCGCCGAAGAAGCTGGCGAAGAAGAACACCTCCGAGGCGATGAACCAGTACATGCCCTGGCGGAACGAGCGGTCCACCTGGGCGTTGTAGGCCCCGGAGAGGTTCTCGGCGATCACGTCGCGGAACCAGGCGTAGAAGATGAACGCCAGCAGCAGCGCGCCGAGCAGGACCGAGGCGCCGCCGAAGGCGACGTCGTTGATCATCAGGGTCGCGCCGAACAGCAGCGCGAACACCGCGAACATCGCGATGAACGGCCACGGGCTGGGCTCCGGGACGAAGTAGTGGCTACCCGGCGTGTCGCTGTGCTGGCTCATGGGTGGTCTCGTGGGCCTGGTCTTGGTTGTGGTCGTGACCGTCGTCGTGGGCGTGCGGGCGCGCCACGGCGTCGGGGTCGATGTTCATGAAGGTGTAGGAGAGCGTGACGTTGCTGAACTCGGCCGGCAGGTCGGGCAGCACCGCGAAGCGCAGTGGCATCTCGACCTCGGCGCCCGCTTCCAGGGTCTGCTCCTGGAAGCAGAAGCACTCGGTCTTGTCGACGTAGGGCGTCGCCTGCCAGGGCGTCACGCTGACCACGGCGCGACCGGTGATCGGCTGGTCCGAGAGGTTGCGCGCGGTGTAGCTCGCCGAGTAGAGGCGTCCGGTCTCGATCTCCATCTTGCGCGCGTTGGGCGCGAACTCCCACGGCAGGTTGCCGTTGACGGTGGCGTCGAAGCGCACCGTCACCGGGCGCACGACCGGCTGCGCCGAAGGCGGCCCGAAGGTGGTGGTGCGCTGGCGTGGCGCGTCGGCGACCTGGATGCCGAGCGCGGCGCAGATCTGGCTGTAGAACGGCGCCAGCGCGAAGCCGAAGCCGAACATGCCGATAGCGAGTCCTCCGGCGAGCAGCGCGGTACGGCCGTGGCGCTTCGGCTGCGCGCTCATCGGGCGTTGAGCGCCGTCTGCACGAGGTTCTGCCAGAACGGCACCGACGAGAAGAACACCAGCGCGGCGAAGACCCCGAGCAGGATCGCGGTGCGGCGGTTCTTGCGCCGGGTGGTCGGGTCGACCTGGTTGGCGGTCACGGCGCTCACTTGACCTGCGGCGCCGTTTCCCACGAGTGGAACGGCGGCGGCGACGACAGCTCCCACTCGAGCCCGGTCGCGCCCTCCCACGCCTTGTCCTCGGCCTGCTTGCCGCCACGGATGCACTTGATGACGATGTACAGGAACAGCAGGTGGCTGAGGCCGTAGATCAGGCCGGCGACGCTGGAGATGAAGTTGAACTCGGTGAAGATCACGTTGTAGTCGATGATCCGGCGCGGCATCCCGGCCAGGCCGAGGAAGTGCTGCACGAAGAACGTGATGTTGAAGCTGATCATGTTGACCCAGAAGAAGATCTTCGCCAGCCGCTCGTCGTACATGTGGCCGGTCCACTTCGGCAGCCAGTAGAAGACCGCGGCGAACAGACCGTAGATCGCACCCGGGATCAGCACGTAGTGGAAGTGGGCGACCACGAACATCGAGTCGTGGTACTGGATGTCGGCCGGGACCACCGCGAGCATCACCCCGGTCAGGCCGCCGAAACTGAACAGCAGCACCATCGCGGTGGCGAACAGCATCGGCGTCTCGAAGGTCATCGCGCCACGCCACATGGTGGCGATGAAGTTGAACAGGATCAGGCCGACCGGGATCGAGATCAGGATCGTGCCGATCATGAAGTAGTTCACCGCGGCCAGCGACATGCCGATGGTGTACTGGTGGTGGGCCCAGACCACCATGCCGAGCGTGGCGATGACCAGCATCGCGCCGACCGTCGAGTGGTAGCCGAACAGCGGCTTGCGCGAGAAGGCCGGGATCACCTGGGCCAGCGCGCCGATCGCCGGCAGGATCAGGATGTACACCTCGGGGTGGCCGAAGAACCAGAACAGGTGCTGGAACAGCACCGGGTCGCCGCCGCCGGCCGCGTTGAAGAAGCTGGTGCCGAAGTGGCGGTCGAACAGCAGCATGGTCACGCCGCCGGCGATGATCGGCACCACCAGGATCAGCAGGAACGCGGTGACGAACCAGGCCCAGCAGAAGATCGGCATCTTGAACAGGGTCATGCCGGGGGCGCGCATGTTCAGGATGGTGACGATGATGTTGATCGACGCGAGCACCGACGAGATGCCGAGCAGGTGGATGGCGAAGATCAGGAAGTCCATCGACATGCCGACCTGCACCGACAGCGGCGGGTAGAGCGTCCAGCCGGTGTTGATCTGGGTGCCGCCGCCGGGGAAGAACGGCACGATGAACGACAGCACCAGCATCATCGCCGCGGCCGGCAGGATCCAGAAGCTCAGGTTGTTGAGCCGCGGCAGGGCCATGTCCGGCGCGCCGATCATCAGCGGGATCATCCAGTTGGCGATGCCGGCGCCGGCCGGCATCACCGCGCCGAAGATCATGATCAGCGCGTGGTTGGTCAGGATGTTGTTGTAGAGGTCGGGGTCGAGAAGCTGCAGGCCGGGGAACATCAGCTCGGCGCGGATCGCCATGGCGCTGATGCCGCCCAGGAAGAACATGGTCAGGGCGAACAGCAGGTAGAGCGTGCCGATGTCCTTGTGGTTGGTGCTGAGCAGCCAGCGACGCCAGCCGTAGGGGTGGTGCTCGTGCTCGCTGTGCAGTGCCGATGCGGTCGTGCTCATGGTCTCAGTCCTTGCCTCACCGTTGCCGGTGGTGGTCTCGTGGATGCGCTCAGCGCAACGCCTTGACGTCGCGCGGCTGCACGGCGTCGCCGGTGTCGTTGCCCCAGGCGTTGCGCTCGTAGGTGACGATCGCCGCGATCTCGAGGTCGTTCAACAGCCCCTTCCACGGCGGCATCGCCGAACCGGGCTTGCCGTTGAGGACGATGTCGAGGTGCGGGCCGACCGGGCCAGCGATCATCGGGCTGCCCTTGAGCGCCGGGAAGGCCGGGGCGAGCCCCTCGCCGTTGATCTGGTGGCAGCTGGCGCACTTGGTGTTGTAGAGCCCCTTGCCCTTCTCCATCAGGTCGTCCATCGACCAGGTCTTGTCGGCCGCCGCCTCGGCCGCCGCCGCCGCCTGCGCCACCTTGGCGTCGGCAACCCAGGCCGCGAACTTCTCCTCGCTGACCGCCTCGACGACGATCGGCATCTTGGCGTGCCAGGTGCCGCACAGTTCCGCGCACTGGCCGCGGTAGACGCCCTCGGTGTCGATGGTGGCCCAGGTCTCGGTGATGTAGCCGGGGATCGCGTCCTTCTTGAAGCCGAGGGCAGGCACCCACATCGCGTGGTTCACGTCGGCCGAGGTCTGCAGGAAGCGCACCGGGCGGTTGGTCGGCAGCACCAGGCGGTGGTCGACGTCGCGCAGGTAGAGCCCGTCCGGGGCCTGGTCCTCGGGCAGCGCACGGCTCTCGACGCGGATGCCGGCGTCCATGTACTCATACTCCCAGTACCACTGGTGACCGGTCACCTTGACGTCGAGCATGCCCTCCTGCTTCGGCACCACCCAGAGCCGCTCGAGGACGGCCTGGGCCGAGCCGGCGATGGTCAGGTCGACGCCGAGCACCATCGCCGGAACGATGATCCACGACCAGGTGCCGAACCAGGTCTTGTGGAAGTTCTGGTCGGGCTGGTAGCCGCGGCTCTTGCGGAACTTCCAGATGGCGAAGAAGACCACGGCGAACACGCCGATCAGCAGGATCGTCGAGATGCCCATGGTCAGCATGTGCAGGTCGAAGATCTCGCGCGCGATCGGGGTCGCCGGGGGCGGGAAATTGAGGCCGTATTCGGCATGCGCGGCGGGTGCCGCGGCCAGCAGGACGGGCAATGCCCACAACGATCGGAGTGTTTTCATTCGCGCAAGCATAGCAGCCCGTTTCAGGTGACGAGGGACCGCGTGCGCGCGGGGTTCGCGGGCAGCGGCAGGACGGGGTTGACGGTGGCGGCAGCGCCGGTCAGGCGCGCCAGCTCCTCGGCCAGTTCCAGGCGCTCCTCCTCGACGAGGCGGGCGCCGATCTCGACGCTGCGGCCGTGCGAACGGAGCAGCAAGCGGCTCGGGTACCAACCCGAGGGATCACGCACCAGCACCACGCGGGCCCAGCCGCGCTGGAAGCGGTGCTCCTCCTCCGGTCGGGCGTGGCCGCGCTGCAGCACCAGCGTATCCCGGTCGACCCGGATCACCTCGGTGTGGCGGCTCCAGCGGCACGCGAGGTAGAGGGTGCAGGCGAGCAGCAACATCTCGGCGCCGGCGAACGGCAGCACCAGCCAGGCACCGCGCAGCGTGAACCAGGTGGCGACCGCCGCGGTCAGCAGGATCATCCCCGCGCAGCCCCACTTAGCCGCGCGCCAGCCCAGCGATCCGTTGGGGCGCAGGGTGTAGGCGAGGCCGTCATCTTGGGAGAGGGCCGTACGGGTGATCATGCGGGAGGCGGTCCGGGGTCAGCGATGCGTTGATTCTCCCGCATGCGGTGCGGACTCTGTTTTGACTTATAGCAACAATGTGTCGTGTGGCGGGTAACCCAGGGGGGCTATGTCGAGGTCGCTGCAGAGCGCTTCTGGACGTGGGTCGGCAAGGTGGGGGAGGTGACCGAGGCAGGGGGCTGCGAGGCGCGCCGCCAACGTCTGCAGCTGGCCATCGAGCCGCGCGACCCCGGGATCGATGACGTTGGCGACCCAGCCCGCGAGGTGCACCCCGTGCGCCCTGATGCTCGCGGCGGTCAGCAGCGCGTGGTTGAGGCAGCCGAGACGCATGCCGACCACCAGCACGGCGTCGAGGCCGAGGTCGCGGGCGAGATCGGCCAGGGTCAGCTGCGCGTCGAGCGGCACCAGCCAGCCGCCGGCCCCCTCGACGACGACCACGTCGGTATCCGCCGCGAGCTCCGTGTAGGCGCTGCGCAGCGGCGCGAGGGCCAGCGTCACGCCGGCCTCGGCGGCGGCGAGGTGCGGCGCGATCGGCGGCTCCAGCGCGAACGGGTTGACCGTGGCGTAGGGCCAGGGGTGCGATGCGCAGCGTTGCAGCTCCAGGGCGTCGTCGTTGCGCAGCCCGTCCGGGGTGCTTTCGCAGCCGGCGGCGACCGGCTTGAAGCCCGCCACCCGTTGGCCATTCTGGCGTAGCCGCAGCATCAGCGCCGCCGCGACCCGGGTCTTGCCGATTCCGGTGTCGGTGCCGGTGACGAACAGCCCGCGCGCGCTCATGGACGGCGGCGCAGCGTGCTGGCCGGCACCACCGCCTCCCCGGTGTCGGCCGGTGATCGCCAGGCGTGCCCGTAGACCACCTCGTAGGTGGCCGGCAGCCGGCCGTCGTCGCGCCGGAAGGTGGCGTAGGCCTCGGCGAGGGTGGCCAGTGCCCGGCGCCCGGTCAGGCCGCGCGGACGTCCGGCGGTGACGTTGTGGGCGCCGATCGCCTTGAGGTCGCGCATCAGCGCGACGACGTCGGGGTAGGTCAGCGTGATGCGCTCGCAGTCCATCACCGGGTCGGCGAGGCGTGCGCGCACCAGCGCGTCGCCGAGGTCGTGCAGGTCGAAGAAGGCGTTGACGTGGTTGCGCCCGTCGACCTCGGACCAGCTCGCGCGCAGTTCACCGAGGGTGTCGGGGCCGAAGGTCGAGAACAGCAGCAGACCGCCCGGGCGCAGCACGCGGCGCAGCTCGGCGAACGTCGCGACCGGATCGAGGCACCACTGCAGCGCCAGGTTGGAGAACAGCAGGTCGGCGCTGCAATCGGCGAACGGCAGCGCATTCAGGTCGCCACAGACCCACTGCGCCGCGTCGGCCGAGGCCTGGGCCCGTCGCGCGACGCCGAGCATCCCCTCGGCGAGATCGAGGGCAACGACCTCAGCCTGCGGGTAGCGTGTGCGCAGCCCGGCGGTCTGGCGCCCGGTGCCGCAACCGAGATCGGCGACCCGTTGCGGTGCCAGGCGCATCCACTCCAGCCGGTCGAGCAGGCGGCGGCCTACCTCGTGCTGCAGCACCGCGGCGGCGTCGTAGCTCGCCGCGGCGCGCTCGAACGACGCCCGCACGTCGCGTCGTTCGTGGCTCCAGGGGCGCGGTTCAGCCATCGAGGAACGCCTCCATGCGGGTCGCGCACTCGCTTGGACGCGACAGGAACGGCGCGTGGCCGGTCCCTTCGAGCAGCACGACCTCGGCCGCGGGCCAGGCCGCGACGACCTCGGCCAGCGCCGCGGAGGGAATCAGCGCGTCCTCGCGTCCGAGCAGCCACAGCGTGGGCAGCGCCGGGGGCGTGGCCTGTGTCAGGTCGCCCTCGGCGAGCAGCGCCAGGCCGCTGGCCAGCGCCTCGGGATCGGGGTGCCCGGCGTCGGCCAGGGCCTCGCGCAGCATGCGCAGCGCCGTGCGCGCGTCGTCGTTGCCACGGGCGACCAGCGCGGCGAAGCGGTTGAGGGTCGTTGATGGTTCGGCCTCGAGCGCGGCCGCGAACGCCGCGAACTCGTCTGCCGGCATCGCGCAGGTCCAGGTCTTCGAGGCCGTGAAGCGCGGCGTGGCCGCGACCAGCGCGAGGCGCCGCACGCGTCCGGGACGGGCCAGCGCCAGCTGCAGGCAGGCGAGGCCGCCGAGCGACCAGCCGGCCCAGTCGCGGGTCTCGGGCAGCGTCGCGTCGAGCAGGTCGGCCAGGCCGGGCAGGTCGCTCGGCATGGGGATGCCGCGACTGGCGCCGTGGCCGGGCAGGTCGACCAGTTCGACGGTGCGCGTCGCGGCCAGCGCCCCGGCCAGCCCTTGAAGCGCCGGCGCGGCGAAGCCCCAGCCGTGCACCAGCGCGAGCGGTGGGCCGTCACCGACCCGGGTGACCCCGAGCGGGGTCACGCCGGCAGGTCCGCGAGGGCGGTGAGCAGGCGGTCGACGTGGTCCGGCTCGTGGCTCGCCGAGAAGGTGATGCGCAGCCGCGCGGTGCCCTCCGGAACCGTCGGCGGGCGGATCGCGGTGACCAGCAGGCCCCGGGCCTCGAGGGCCTGGCTCGCGGCCAGCGCCTGCCGGGCATCGCCGAGCAGCAGCGCCTGGATCGGCGTGGTCGAAGGCAGCAGCTCGAGCCCCAGCGTCGCGGCCCCGGCGCGGAAGCGCGCGACTAGGTCGGCGAGCCGCTCGCGGCGCCACTCCTCCTCCGTCGCCAGGCGCAGGCTG
>CBDTVS010000054.1:0-8253 GCA_965364245.1 uncultured Gammaproteobacteria bacterium
ATTAGATTAATTAAGTGTTTTATCCTGCAAAATAATAATTAGGCAACTTATATTACCTTTATGATAATCAAACGCCACTGATTTCGATAACATTTTCTCAGCGTCCGCCACTAACCTACGCCGCATTCGAAAACGTCCCCGCATCCGGATAACCGGCGCGGGGCCAAGGCGGAGGAATCCAGCATGCGCGTCATCGTTCTCGGCAGCGGCGTCATCGGTGTCACCAGCGCCTACTACCTGGCCCGTCAGGGCCACCAGGTGACGGTCGTCGACCGCCAGCCCGGACCGGCCCTGGAAACCAGCCACGCCAATGCCGGCCAGGTCTCGCCCGGCTACTCCGCACCGTGGGCCGCGCCGGGCATCCCACTCAAGGCGCTCAAGTGGCTGGTGATGAAACACGCTCCGCTGGTCGTGCGGCCGAAACTCGATCCCGCGATGTGGGCGTGGATGGCACAGATGCTGCGCAACTGCACCGCGGCCCGCTACGCGGTGAACAAGAGCCGCATGGTGCGTCTCGCTCACTACAGCCGCGACTGCCTGCAAGCGCTGCGCGACGAGACCGGCATCACTTACGACGAACGGCAACAGGGCACGCTGCAGCTGTTCCGCAGCCACAAGCAGCTGACCGCTGCGCAGGGCGACATAGCGGTCCTCGAGCAGTACGGCGTCCCCTACGAACTGCTCGACGTCGACGGCTGCGTGGCCGCAGAACCCGGGCTCGCCGGGGTTGCGCACAAGCTGGTCGGTGGGCTGCGGCTGCCGCTCGACGAGACCGGCGACTGCCACCTGTTCACCACCCGCCTCGCCGAGCGCGCGGCCGGACTCGGTGTGGAATTCCGCTACGACACCCCGATCGAGGCCCTCGAGGGCGATGCCGCTGGCATCGCCGGGGTACGGACCGCAACGGGTGTGCTCGAAGCCGACCGCTACGTGGTCGCCCTCGGCAGCTACAGCACCGCGCTGCTCAAACCGCTCGGCCTGCGGCTGCCGGTCTACCCGGTCAAGGGCTACTCGATCACCGTGCCGGTCACCGCCCCGGAGCGGGCGCCGGTGTCGACGATCATGGACGAGACCTACAAGGTCGCGGTCACGCGTCTCGGCGACCGCATCCGCGTGGGTGGCACCGCCGAGCTGGCCGGGTTCGACCTGGCGCTGCGCGAGTCACGACGGGAAGTGACCGAACTGGTCGTCAACGATCTGTTCCCGGGCGCGGGTGACGTGAAATCCGCCGAGTTCTGGACCGGGTTGCGGCCGATGACCCCGGACGGCACGCCGCTGGTCGGCGCCACGCGGGTGCCCAACCTGTACCTGAACACCGGCCACGGCACCCTAGGCTGGACCATGTCGTGCGGCTCGGCCAGCCTGCTCGCCGACCTGGTCAGCGGCCGCACACCGGAGATCGACACCGAGGGTCTGACCCTGGACAGGTACGCACGCCAAGCACCGGCACGACCGCGCCAGACGCTGGTGAGCGGTCCGGCAACCCAAAACGCCTGACGGAGATTATTGCTGGCTCAATCACATTCTCCCGTAATAAAGTCCAATTCAGTGAACTTCGGTAGGGATTTGCATGGCCAGGAAGCGCACTGCCGTGACGTCACGCGGTCTCGATCGGCTCGATCGGCGCATCCTCGAGGTGCTCCAGCGTGATGGACGCATCTCCTACGTCGATCTCGCCGAGCGCATCGGCCTGTCGACCTCGCCCTGCCTGGAACGGGTGCGGCGCCTCGAGCGCGAGGGCTTCATCACCGGCTACCACGCGCGTGTCGATCCGCACCGGGTCGGCGCCGAACTGCTGATCTACGTCGAGATCAGCCTGAACTACGCCGCGCCCGACACCTTCGAACAGTTCCGTGACGCGATGCGCGAGATTCCGGAGGTCCAGGAGTGCCACCTCGTTTCTGGCGACTTCGACTACCTGCTCAAACTGCGCGTGGCCGACATGGCCGCCTACCGCGGCCTGCTCGGTCGCATCCTGCACCACCTGCCCGGCGCGGTTCGCGATTCGCGCACGCTGGTGGTGATGGAGGAAGGTGACGAGAGCCTGGTCGTGCCGATCGTCGGCTGAGGAGCCGACCGCCCTATACGGCTAGTTCGCTGCGTTGGGCGCCGGCGTCTGGACCACGCCGCGATCGAGCCATCGCTCGAGATCGCCGACCGGCAGCGGTCTGCAGTAATGGAACCCCTGGGCCAGGAAGCAGCCGTGGCCGCTCAGGAACTCCTGCTGACCCGGCATCTCGACGCCCTCGGCGATGATCTCCATGCCGAGGCTGTGCCCGAGCGCGACGATGGCACGGATGATGTCTGAATCGACGCTGTCGTTGGACTCGGGGCCGGTGATGTTCTGCAGGAAACTGCGATCGATCTTCAGGTAGCTGGCCGGGATGCGCTTGAGGTAGCTCAGCGACGAATAACCGGTGCCGAAATCGTCGATGCTGATCTCGATATCACGGTCGCGGAAGGCGCTGATCACGGCGATGCTGTGCTCGGGGTTGAGCATCGCCGCGCTCTCGGTGATCTCGATCTCGATCCATTGCCCGGCGATGCCGCGCTTCTCCAGGATCGTCACGATGCGCTCGACGATGTCGGGGGCCTGCAGTTCGACCACCGACAGGTTGATCGCAACCCGCATCTCCATACCGCTGCGTCGCCAGGCCGCGACCTGCGCACAGGCCTGATCGAAGATCCAGTTGCCGAGGCGATGGATCAGCCCGCTCTCCTCCGCGACCGGGATGAACAGCGCGGGCGATATCGCCCCCATTTCCGGGTGCTCCCAGCGCACCAGCGCCTCGACGCTGTCGGAGCGGCCCGTGCGCATGTCGATGCGCGGCTGGAAGTGGAGCGCGAATTCACCGGCGTCGAGACCCGGCTCGAGGTCGCGTTCGATGCGCACCCGCTTGCTGAGCTCGAGTTCCTGGCTGGCCTCGAAGAACGCGAACGTACCGCGCCGCCGCTTGGCCCGGTACATCGCGATGTCGGCCCGTTTCCAGAGCGTGTTGAAGTCGTCTTCGGGACCGCTCAACTCGGCGGCACCGATGCTCGCGCCAACGCGGATCAGCTTGCCGTCGAGGGAGAACGGGTCGTGCATCTCGCGGATCAGGCGCTGTGCGACGCGCGCCGAGACCTCGTGGTCGGCGCCCGGCAGCAGCACCGTGAACTCGTCGCCGCCCATGCGTGCCAGCACGTCCTGGCCACGCAGGCAGCGCAGCATGCGCTTGGCGGCCTCCTTGAGCAGGCGATCGCCGAGCTCGTGGCCGAGCGTGTCGTTGACGTTCTTGAACCGGTCGAGGTCGACGTAGAGGCACGCCAGGCGTGACTCGCTCTGCAACGCGTCGCCGATCAGCCGATTGGCGCGTTCCTCGATGTGATGGCGGTTGGGCAGATCGGTCAGGGCGTCGTGGTTGGCGAGGTGCTTGATGTGCTCGTGCGCTTTCTGGTTCTCGGTCACGTCGAGCAGCGTACCGAGCACCACCCGGCGCCCGTCGATTTCGACACCGCTACCGAACACCTCGACCACGATCGGCTGGCCGTCCTTGCGCATGCCACGGAACTGGTAGTTGGCCGACGGGATCTCGCGCTCGTAGCGCAACCGCAGGTTCTCCCTGACCAGCCGCACGTCGTCGGGGTGCACCAGGTCGGCCAGCGTGCAGTCGCGCACGATCTCCTCGGGGGTGTAGCCGAAGATCTCGGCGAACATCGGGTTGACGTAGAGGAACTCCTCACCGGAGACCATGTAGACCCCGGCCAGCGACTGTTCGACCAGCGCCCGGTACTTGGTCTCGCTGGTGCGCATCGCCGCCTCGCTCTCGATCTGCTCGCTGACGTCCATGACCAGCGAGGCGACGCCGACGAACTCCCCACCCGGCGTGATCAGCGGGGTGTTGAACCATTCGCACCAGATGTCGCGCCCGTCGCGGGTGACGTTGATCATCATGCCGCGCTGATCGTGCGAGCGCTGTTCCGACATGTCGCGCACGATCGCCGCGAGATTGGAACGCTCCTCGAGCGGCAGCAGGTGCGGGAGGACGTGGTGGCCCAGCACATCCTCGCGACGGAAGCCGAAGATGCGCTCCGCGGCCTCGTTCCAGCTGGTCACGCGCATCTCGCGATCCCATTCGATGACCGCGAGCGGGGTCTGTGCGACGTGCAATTCGAGCTTCTGGCGCGACTCGGTGAGCGCCTCGTTGCGCCGTTCGAGCTGCAGGCGCAGCAGCTGGCCTTCGCGCAGCGCCGTACCGATGCGCCTGGCGGTGACCAGCAGCACGACGATGAACAGGGCCCCGGTCACGCCCAGCGCCATGCCCACGGTCGTGCCGTCGCTCAGCTGGCGGCCGATCATCGGCAGCAGGGTGGGTAGCGTGAACAGCCAGGTCGCCGAGCTCATCGCCGCATGCACGGTCATGCCGCCGGCACACAGCCCGACCATCATCAGCAGCAGGAACGACTGCCGCAGGGGGTCGTCGGCGGGATAGAGCAGCAGCCCGGCCAACCCCCACGCCATGCCCGCAGCGAGGATGCCGCCGAGGAACCACAGGCGCCAGCTCCTGAGCAGGTCCGCGCCCGGGTCCGCCTTGCGGAAGTGCGCGATGCCGACGTAACGCACCAGCGTGAGCAGGACAATCAGCGCGTACCAGAGCAGCAGGTTGACCCGATCGACGGCGGGCCACAGCACCACGCACAAGGCGGTGGCGACGACGAGGGTGAAACCGAGCGCAACCGGGAGGTTGAGGGTCATCAGGCGAAGGTTCTCGGCCTCCAGCCGCTCAAGGTCGCGGTTGTCGAGGTCAGCCGGCCCGGTCCCGACGTCCTGCCCTGCCCCTTCGCTCATCCAGCCCCCATTGCCTTTGTGCACGTGCATTCATGGTAACGATCCGTTTTCGAATCGATCTGTAGCGCGAATCCGACACGTTCCGATCCAGGTCCGTGTCAATGCGACCGGGACCGTGGCCTTTCCATTACTCTAGGCAGGGTTTTGTATCCTGCCACTCAACGCTCGAGACGGATCGCGATGCCGCGCAGCGGGCCGGTCGAAGCCCCGCGATCGCTGACGATCACCGCGTTGGCGCCGAGCTCCGCAGCCCGTTCGCGGAGGTCGGCCAGGGCCTCGTTGCGAGTCGGGGCCGCCGTCTCGGTCCGCACCGTAGCAACGAACTCGTAGGCACGCGGCGGGGCCACCTGGTAGATCGCGACGTCCGCCGGTCGTACCCCGCTAGGGCCTGCGCACGCGGTGACCAGCAGGGCGCCAAGCGCGGCGACGAATGACCGGGTTCGCGCCCCGGAAGAACCGCCATCCATCCGTTCAGCCTTCCCAGGATGCGATGAAGTCATCGAAATCATGTTGTGGCAGCGGCTTCGGCGTACCCGCGACCGTGCCGAGGTAGAGAAATGCGACGACCCGCTCGTTCTCCGCGAGGCCCAGTGCGGGATTGAGGCCCGGCAGGTAGGTGACCGGCCCGGTGCGCCAGATCGCACCGAAACCGAGCGCGTGGCTGGCCAGCAGCACCGCATGGGCCGCGCAGCCGGCCGACAGCAGCTGCTCGATCTCGGGCACCTTGGGGCTCTCCTGCAGGCGCGCCGCAACGATCACCACCAGGGGGGCCCGCAGCGGTGCATTGCGCAGCTTGAGCGTCTCCTGCTCACCGACCCCCGGGTTGGCCTCAGTGGCGACCATGGCGAGCCGCTCACCGAGGCGATGACGGGCCTCGCCCTCGACCACCAGGAAACGCCAGGGCCGCAGACGGGCATGGTCGGGAGCGCGCAGCGCCGCGGCGAAGATCGCCTCGAGCGCCTCCGGCCCGGGTGCGGGATCGATCAGGCTGGGAGCGGAATTGCGGGTCTGCAGTGCGGTCAGGGCATCCATGGCGGCTCGTTGCGGACGGGGGTTCGGGCGCCAAGCATGCCGCAATCGGCGGCCATGGACCACACCGTGGGAACTCCACAGACCGCCCAACCAGGCGTGTAAGCCATGGATTACGAGACGATCAGACTTTTGCGATTTGTCAGGCAGGAGCATCCCGGTAGAATTCCCGTCATCCCATCGAACGCCATGCACATGGAGCCGCGCATGCCCCCCGAACAAGCCATCGAGACCCCCACGCGGGAGAGCGACGAGCCCACCAGCCGACACCCGGGTCTCACTCGCTTCGCGGACGAGATGCGTCGCAACCATCCGGGAATCAGCGACGAGGAGATCGCCGACCTGTTCGAGGCCTGGACGCGCTGAGCTCACCTGTGCGGGCCTCGCGCCGACTGCTCGCACCCGTCACTCCTACCCGACAACCCCCATGATCCACCCGATCTCGCGCACCATGCCGCGGCCTTCTCTTGGCCTGCTCGCCCTGGTGTTGCTGCTGGTGGGATGCGGCAACGAACCGGACCTGCTCGCATTCGGTGCGCGCGAGCTGCCCGGCACCACCGACGCCGACTACCTTACCGCCCGACCCTTCTCTGTCGCACCCGACGCGTCGATGCTGATCTACGCGACCCGGCTGCCGGCTGAGCAGCCGGTGGAGGACGATTTCGAGTTCGACCGTGGCAGGCTCGCGAGCTTTCGCATCCTCGACCTCGATTCGGGCAGCAGGGTGGCGCTCCCGGCGCTGCCCCCGGAACACCACGAGCATCTCGCGCTGCACGGCCTGCTGCACGAGGCACCGTGCTGGCACGCCGACTCGCGCACGCTGCTGTTTCGCACCCGCACGCGGAGTTACCTGCGCTTCGGCCCACTCTATGCCGAGCCGGGCTGGTCGCTGGCCAGCAGCGCGCCGGCCGGTCTCGACCCGGCGTGCGGTGAACGCAGCGCTCCATTCATCGGCAGCCGTCCCGTGGGACGGTTCCGCGTCGAGCGGCCCGATGGCAAGGCCCTGCGCGTTCGTCATGCCGCGTCAGCTGACGTGCTGTTCGAGGTGCACCCCGACGGCGCCGCCACCCAAGTCACGATCAGCGATGCGAAGCTCTCGCCGAACGGCGAAGCGCTGGCAGTGGTCTACTCGCGCGGCGTCGGATCGTTCACCGGCAAAGCCCATGCGGCCGTGGTCTCCGCGCGCGCCGACGATCCGCCGGTGCGTCAGCTCGGCAGCGGGGTGCTGATCCTCGACTGGCTCGACGAACGGCGACTGATCGGCTATGCGCGCCCCGACGGGCGACGCGCCCACGCGCTGTTCACCTGGTCGCTCGACTAGCCCCACACGCCTGGCCGTATACTGGCCACCATGAAGGTCCTCGCCTTGATCGTTGCGCTCCTCGTCGGTGCCTGGGCCTGGCTGTTCCTGTCGAATCAGGGCGTGCTGGTGGCGAGCGAAGTGGTCACCGAAGACCGGGTCGGCAAGTTCACCGAGTCGCTCGGCTTCACCGGCATCAGCGTGGAAGAGCAGCGCCTGGTCTGCACCTATTTCACCGGGATCGGCATGGTCAAGCGCAGCCACTCGCTGCTGCTCGGGGAACAGACCTGCCTCAACGTCGTCGACCTCCGCCAGTGACACGGCCGTGGCCCTCGAGACCTGGCTGATCTACCTGGTGGCCGCGGTCGGGCTGTCGTTGACGCCCGGTCCGAATGGCCTGCTGAGCCTGACCCACGGCGTCCGCTTCGGGCTCGCGCGGACGGTCTACACGGTGCTCGGCGGAATCGTCGGATTCACCGGGGTGGTCGCGCTCTCCATGCTCGGCATGGGGGCCCTGCTCGCCGCCTCCGAGCAGGCCTTCACCGTGGCCAAGTGGCTCGGCGCGGCCTACCTGGTCTACCTCGGCATCCGCACCTGGCGTGCCCCACCGCCCAGGGTGCAGCTTCCGGGACACGCCGAGCGGGACCGGGAGACCGCGGTGTGGCGGCTGTTCAGCCAGGGTTTTATGGTCGCAGCATCCAATCCCAAGGCGCTGATCTTCTTCGCCGCGTTCCTGCCGCAGTTCATCAACCCCGAGGGGTCGCTGCTACTGCAGTTCGCGATTCTCGCCGGCACCTTCGGCTTCGTCGAGTTCGTCTACGAACTCCTGCTCGCCGGCACGGCACAACGGATCGCCCCCTGGCTCGGCGCCAACGGGCGCACCTTCAACCGGCTGGCCGGTGCGACCTTCATCGGCATCGGAGGTGTATTGACCACGGTCGGACGCGCGTGACCGGCCACACGTCGCGAGTCGGGAAAAAATCCTGGACAAAAAAAAAGCCCGCCGGGCCCCTGTTTGGGAACCCGGCGGGCCGACAACACGTCACAGAGACGAATAGGCTATGGCGGGCCTACTATTTGACCATATCTTCCAGCA
>CBDTVS010000055.1:0-8157 GCA_965364245.1 uncultured Gammaproteobacteria bacterium
TGCGGCAGTCCGAAGTGGAAGCTGACCACGGGTGGACGCAATGCCTCGACCAGCGTGCAGAGCCGTTCGTCGAACGGTGCGCGTGCCGGAGCGGGCGCGACCTCTTCGGGATCGAGCCCGAACTCGGCATAGAAGCGGGCGAGACGGGCCCGCCATGCCGTCTCGCGTGCCGGGTCGGCCGACGCTGGAACGTGGCAGAAAAAATTGAGGTTGAACGGCCTGTCGGTCGCGCTGCGGATGCGTGCGACCTGCTGCTCGATCTGCGCGGGTTCGAGCATCGCGCAGGGCAGCGAGCCGAGGCCACCGGCCGCGCTGACCGCGATCGCCATGGCCGCGTCGTTGGCCCCGGCCATCGGGGCCTGGATGATCGGCAGCTCGATGCCGAGGAGGTCGAGCAGGTGCGTGTCGGGCCACATGGCAGAACGGCTCCAGCTGAATTCGTTTACCTATACCAGCCCGCGGCCGAAATGTGGACGGGCGCGACAGGATCTGCAGCGCGGACCATACTGGTATGGATCCAGGAATCAGGCGTGCGAATCGATGCATCCACGACGCCCGCACTTATTGGTGCTGCTCATTCTCCTGCTCATGGCAGCGCCGCTGCCGGCGGCTGGCCTGACCGAGGCCCAGGTGCGCGGCACGCTCGCTGCGATCCAGGAGCTCGAGGCGACCTTTGGCCAGAACGGACGCGATCAGGGGGCGAGCCCCGACCTGCGCGACTTCGCCGGTAGCCAGGCCGACATCGACAGAGCGATGGCGATTCTGCGTCGCCACGGCTTCTCATCCGTCGAGGAGTGGACCGCGATCGCCCAGCGTGTCGTCAACGCCTACATGGCGATCACGTTCGCCGACGAGCAGCCCGATGCCGAGGCCGAGCTGGCGCGGGCGCGCGCCGAGATCGAGGCGAGCGACATGAGCCCCGAGCAGAAACGGCAGATGCTGGCGATGCTGGAGCAGTCGATGGCGTCGCTGCGCACGATGTCCAGCGCCCCACCCGAGGACATCGCCACGGTCCGCGGGCTGCAGCCGGAACTCGACGCCTACTTCGGCCAGTAGATTCAGGTCTCTCCGATCAGCGCAGCGAGGTCCGGATCTCGGCCTCGAGCTCCACGACAAGAGGGCCGGCGTGTCGAACAGCTGCGTCGCTGAGCCCCTCGCCCTCAGCGAAATTCGCACCCTCGATCGCGATCAACTCGAGTCGTGCCGGAAGCTGGCCGAGCACCCGTGCCATCTCGATTGCCTCGCCGACCCCGAAACGGTGGGTGGAGTGGTGGCAGAGCGCGGCGGGAACCGGTTCGGCATGCGCCGCGATGCGCGTCACGCGTCCAGGCTGTCCGGCAGGGGCCGCGGCGTCGAACAGCCAGACCAGGTCGCGGCCCTGCCAGGCGTCGATCAGACCGGCACCCTCGCCGGAGAGGTGGATGGCGTCGACCGCGTCACCGAGCTGTTCGGTGAGCCGCTCGACCAGCCAGCCGCCGACGCCGTCATCGCGTCGCCAGCGGTTCCCGGCGCCGATCAGCAGCGGTCGGGGCACGGGCCTACTGCGCTCAGCCGCGGTCGACCGTCAGCTTAAGGAAGTGCGCCGAGCAGGAGATGCACGGGTCGTAGTTGCGGATCGTCTGCTCGCAGCGCCACTTCAGTGCCTCGTCGTCGAGATCGAGGTTGGCCTGGGCGACCAGGCGCAGATCCGACTCGATGATGCGCTGGTTGACCGAGGTCGGCGCGACGATCTTGGCGTCGGTGATCAGGCCGGCATCGTCGAGCGAGTAGCGGTGGTAGCAGAGCCCGCGCGGCGCCTCGGTGCAGCCCGAACCGGTGCCGGCGCGCGGCGTCACCTCGACGGCCGCTGCGTCGGGCCGCTGCCAATTCTCGACGATGCGCAGCGACTCCTCGAACGCGAATACCGTCTCGACGGCGCGCGCGAGCAGGCTGCGGAACGGGTTCTTCGAGCCGCCGACCAGGCCGACCGACTCGGCGGCCTTCAGCGCGCGGGGCGTGAGCCGGTCGGAGTTGACCGCGAGGCGGGCGAGGGGGCCGAGGTGGGCGCGCTCACCGTCGAGGAACTCGCTCTGCAGCGAGTTGGAGTGCGCGACGTGGTGCTCTTTGAGGATGTCGTCGTACTCGGGGATGGTGACATCGACGCCCTTGTTGGAGACCAGCCGCCCCTCGGTGATCGCGTACTCGTCGGGATGGCGCAGCGCGAGGAAGTGGTAGTCGTGCTCGAAGTCGGGGAAGTCGAGCTTCGCCAGGTCGGCTACGGTCTGTTCGGCCGCCTCGAGGCCCCACGCAAGGTCATCGACGAAGGCCGCGAGTTCGCTCTTCTCCGGCAGGCGGTAGAAGCCACCGACCTTGACGTTGACCGGGTGGATCTCGCGGCCGCCGGTCAGCGTCATCAGCGCGTTGCCGATCTTCTTCATGCGCAGGCCGCGCTGCACCAGCTCGCCGTGCTCCTTGGCCATCGCGATCGAGTCCTCGTAGCCGAGGAAATCCGGCAGGTGCAGCATGAACATGTGCAGCACGTGCGATTCGATCCACTCGCCGCAGTAGAGCAGCCGGCGCAGTTCGCGTAGGCCGCCGTCGACGGTCACGCCGCAGATCGACTCCATCGCGTGGCACGCGCCCATCAGGTAGGCGACCGGGCAGATGCCGCAGATGCGCGCGGTGATATCCGGCGCCTCGCGGAAGTCGCGACCGCGCAGGAACGCCTCGAAGAAACGCGGCGGCTCGAAGATGCGGAAGTCGGCCTGCTCGACCTTGCCGTTGCGGATCACCAGGTCGAGCGCGCCTTCGCCCTCGACCCGGGCCAGCGTATCGACGGCGATGGTGCGGCGGCTCATGCGGAATCCTTTGCGAGGCGCGCGCTCTCGTCGCGGAACGCGGGCGCGTTGGCGTTGAAGCCACGGTAGAGGCGCACGATCTGCGCATCGGACTGGCCGAGCTCCGCCAGCCGCGCCGATAGCGCCGCCGGGTTGGCGGTCGGCGCCGGGCCGAAGCAGCCGTAGCAGCCGCGCGCGTGCTTCGGGCACAGCGCGCCGCAGCCGGCGACCGTGACCGGGCCGAGGCACGGCGTGCCGTGGGCGACGGTGACGCAGGTGTTGCCGTGGCGCTTGCACTCCTCGCAGACGCTGTGGTCCGGCAGCACCGGCACGCGACCGCGCAGCAGCGCGGCCAGCGTAGCGACCAGCTGCCCCTTGTCGATCGGGCAGCCGCGCAGCTCGAGGTCGACCGCGACGTGGTCGGCGATCGGCGTCGAGGTGGCGAGCGCGTCGAGGTACTCGGGGTGGGCGTAGACGGTACGCGCGTAGTCGGCGACGTCGGCGACGTTACGCAACGCCTGGATGCCGCCGCTGGTGGCGCAGGCGCCGATCGTGACGAGAAATTTCGACTGCTTGCGCACCGCCTGGATGCGCTTGGCGTCGTGGGCGCTGGTCACCGAGCCCTCGACCAGCGAGACGTCGTAGGGACCGGGCAGCACCGCGCGGGTGGCCTCGGGGAAGTAGGCGAGGTCGACCGCGCCGGCGACCGCGAGCAACTCGTCCTCGCAGTCGAGCAGGCTCAGCTGGCAGCCGTCGCAGGAGGCGAACTTCCAGACGGCGAGTTTCGGCTTGCGCGGCTTGGCCATGGTCACAGCTCCCGGGCGTGGAATACCGGCGCGATGCGCTCGAACGGGAACACCGGACCGTCCTTGCAGATGAACTCGGGGCCGAGCTGGCAGTGGCCGCACAGGCCGACCGCGCAGTGCATGTTGCGTTCCATCGAGACGTACTGCTGGGCGTCCGGCACGCCGCACTCCTGCAGCTTGGCGACCGTGAAGCGCATCATCACCTCGGGACCGCAGATCATCGCCACGCTGCTCTCCGGTTCGAAGCGGTGCACGCGCGGGTCGATCAGTTTCGGCACCACGCCGACCCGTCCGGCCCAGCTGGTGTCGGCGGCGTCGACGGTGGCCTCGACGAACAGGTCGAAGCGGCCGCGCCAGCGTTCGAGCTCCTTGCGGAACAGCAGGTCGCCCGGGGTGCGTGCGCCGTAGTAGATGCCGACGCTGCCGTAGCGCGCGCGGTTGGCGAGCACGTGGTAGATGGCCGGGCGCAGCGGAGCGAGACCCAGGCCGCCGGCGACGATCAGCACGTCGCAGCCCTCGGCCTCGGCGACCGGCCAGCCGACGCCGAACGGGCCGCGCACGCCGATCTCGTCGCCCTTGCGCAGCTTCTGCAGCAGGTCGGTGACCGCGCCGACCGCACGGATGGTGTGCACCAGTCGCTCGCCGGTCGGCTCGCCGCTGATGCTGATCGGCACCTCGCCGATGCCGTCGAGGTAGAGCATGTTGAACTGGCCCGGCGCGTACGCCAGCGGCGCGCCGTCATCGGCCGGCTCCAGCTCCCAGGTGAAGACGTCGCGCAGCTCGCGGCGCACGCGGGTGATGCGGAACGGGCGCGGCAGCATGGTCGCGGGCAGGTCGAGGGCAGGGGCGTCCATGGTCAGCGCTTCTTCTCCGGGGTGCCGTAGACGTCCATCAGCTGCATGCGTACCGCGCTAAGGCGTTCGGCGATCACCGGGATGAAGCGCTTGAACACCTCGTAGCCGACCGAGTGGTCGTCCTCGCACTTGCCGCGCAGGCAGGTGGCGTCGAGGCTGATGGCGCGTACCAGGGTCGTCGCACGGGCGTCGTTGGCCCACTTGTGCGGCGGCACCAGCCACGACCAGCCGGCGATCTCGCCGCTCTGCAGTGTGTCGACCACCAGTGGCTCGCGACCGGGGACGTGCAGTTCCAACGCCACGGTGCCGTGACGGATCAGGAAGAAACGGTCGGCGGCGTCACCTTCGCGGAACAGGTAGTCACCGGCGTGGAACACCTCGTTGCGGCCGCAGCCGGCGATGAACTTGCGCGGCCCTTCCTCCATGCCGGCGAAGAACGGGTGTTCCAGGAGCAGTTCGTCGAGTGGCTTGAGCGTTTCCATGCCTTTCTCCTCAGGTGCCCTGCCGGATGGCGTTGGCCTCTTCGGTGATGTCGATGCCGACCGGGCACCAGGTGATGCAGCGCCCGCAGCCGACGCAGCCGGAGTGGCCGAACTGGTCGTGCCAGGTGGCGAGCTTGTGGGTCAGCCACTGGCGGTAGCGGCTGCGCGTCGAGTTGCGGATCACGCCGCCGGCGACGTAGGAGTGCGCCGGGTTGAAGCAGGAGTCCCAGCGCCGCGTGCGGGTCGCCGAAGTGCCGCCCAGGTCGGGCTGGTCCTCGACCGCCATGCAGAAGCAGGTGGGGCAGGCCTGGGTGCAGTTGCCGCAGTTGAGGCAGCGCGCGGCGACCTCGTCCCAGCGCGGGTGCTCGAGGTTGGCCTTGAGCGCTTCGGGCAGCCCGGCGGCCTTGAGTCGGCGCTTGATCTGCGCCGCGGCGCGGGCGCAGCCGGTCTCGACCGCGGCCTGATCCGCGCCGGCCGCATCGCCGAGGCCGAGGCGCTCGAGCAGCGCCTCACCGGCCGCGCTGCCGGCCTCGACCGTGAAGCGGTGCGGGCCGTCGTCGACCAGCTCGGTCAGGGCGAGATCGAAGCCTGCGTCGGCGCGGGGACCGCTCTTCTGCGAGGTGCAGAAGCAGGTGCTCGCGGCGCGCGTGCAGTTGACGACGATGGTGAACAGGTTGGCGCGGCGCCCGGCGTACTCCTCGTCGACGTAGGGTCCGTCACGCAGCACCGCGTCCTGGACGGCGATTGCGCGCAGCTCGCACGGGCGCACGCCGAGCAGCGCACGCTTGCGGGTGTCGCTCGGCGTCGCGGTGAAGGTCAGGCGGCCGTTGTCGCGCGTGGCGGTGAACAGCGTGCGCTCGGGCGGAAAGAGTTCCGCCTTCCAGCCCTGGGCGGCGAGGACGTAGCCGAACAGGTCGGGCCCGTCGCCGGCAACCAGGCGGTAGTGGCCCGGGGCCTGCTCGTCGGTCCAGCCGGCGGGCAGCGCACGGCTGTCGACGATCTCGCGATGCACCACGGCGCCGTCGCGGACCGTCGGCCCGAGGGTCAGGTAGCCGTCCTGCTGCAGCAGGCGCAGCAGGTCGTCGAAGCGGTCGCGGGTGAGGAGTTTCATCAGGCCTGTCGATCCGAGGTCGGCGTCCTTGCCCCCTGCGGGGAGGGTGCCATGATAGTCGAACCACGGGACGGCGTTAAGACGGGCGGAGCGTTGCAGTCTCCGGAGCGGCCGTCTAGGCTCAGGCGCCCGGCATTCCGCCCGGCCAGGCCCCAAGGAGGAGATCATGGAGAAGTTCCGCGCCTTTCGTATCCACGCCAACAAGCAGGGCACGCGTGCCGGGTTCGAGGAGCTGGCGATCGACGACCTGACTCCGGGCGAGGTGGTCATCAGGGCGGCCTGGTCGGACATCAATTACAAGGACGCGCTGGCCGCGACCGGCAAGGGGCGCATCCTGCGCACCTCGCCACTCAACGGTGGCATCGACGTCTCGGGCCACGTCGCCAGTTCCAGCGACCCGCGCTTCAAGGAGGGCGACGCGGTGCTGGTGTGCGGCTGCGGTCTCTCCGAGACCATCGACGGCGGCTACGCGGAATACGTGCGCGTGCCGGCCTGGAGCGTCGTGTCGCTCCCGGATGGGTTGTCGTTGCGCGACGTCATGGCGATCGGTACCGCCGGGTTCACCGCGGCGATCGCGGTGCAGCGCATGGAGGACAACGGCCAGGTGCCGGAGACCGGACCGATCGTGGTCACCGGCGCGACCGGCGGGGTCGGCAGCTTCGCGATCGACATGCTCGCCGCGCTCGGCTACGAGGTGCTGGCCTTCACCGGCAAGACCGCGCAGGAACCCTATCTGCGTGAGCTCGGCGCCAGTGGCCTGCTCGATCGCAACAGCCTCGAGATGGGCAGCAAGCCGCTCGAGAGCATGCAGTGGGGTGGGGCGGTCGATAGCGTCGGCGGCGAGACCCTCGCGTGGCTGACGCGTACCACCAACGTCTGGGGCAACATCGCCTCGGTCGGCCTGGCCGGCGGGTTCAAGCTCGAGACCACGGTGATGCCGTTCATCCTGCGCGGTGTCAGCCTGCTCGGCATCAACTCGGTCGAGTGCCCGCAGTACGTGCGCGAGAAGGCGTGGGCGCGACTCGCCTCGGACCTCAGGCCGCGCCACCTCGACACCATCGCCAACCGCGAGGTGAGCCTCGACGAGTTGCCGGCGACGTTCGACGCCTACGTCGATGCCGCGGTGACCGGGCGCACGGTGGTGCGCATCGCCGATTGAGACGGCGTGGAACCCTACCTCACGGTCCATATCTAAACGGGTCACGTCACGGGATTGCAGCCATGAACCGTTCTTCCCTGTTTCTGATCACCCTTGCCTCGGCCGTGTTGGCCGGCTGCAGCATCGGTCTCGGCGCACGCGTGGAGGGCGGCAGCGGGCCGCGTTACTTCACGCCCGGGCCCGGCGCCAAGGTGGTGGTCAACCAGGACGTGATGCTGCCGCCGCGAATCCTGCGCGTTTACTTCCAGGACGGTCGGCAGATGTCACAGAAAGAGGTCAACCCGCACTACCCGAACTGCCACCTCGAGTTCAACGCGATCAGCGAGGCGGCGCGGACCGTCCCGCCGGGGAGCTACGCCGTGGTTCGCACCGAGCGCCGCCACGCGCCGCTCGCGTTGCGGGAACCGGTCATGGTCGCCGCGCTCGGCCTGACGCTGGCGCAGATGACTCCCGGCGGCAGCCCGACGATCAACTTCGAGACCCGCTTCATCCTCGAGCGACTCGAGGGCGGGGCCGACGACATCCGCTCGCTGAACTGCGCGCAGTGGGGCGAGCCGGGTAGCATCGACACCTACCCGACCCCGAACGAGATCGCGACCGCCCTGGGTAAGGCCGGGGAACTGCAGCTCTAGCGCGGCTCAGCCCTTGCGACGGCCGATCTCGGCGAGCAGCTGACGGGCCTGCTCGACGGTCTTGCGCGCCTGGAACAGCAGCTTCAGTCGCCCGCCGCCGCACTGGTGTTCTCGATGGTATTGCCATCGGTCAACCGCGAAGCCCCTTCCAACTTGATCCCGTCAGAGGCGTTCGGGTCGATAATAATGGTGTTGGTGCCGGTCGAATAGAAACACACCGTCTGCCCGATCTCCACTGCGGGTAGGTCGGTCTTGACCGCCGCCGAGACGAAGACCACCCCGTCCATCTCGTCGTCG
>CBDTVS010000056.1:0-8126 GCA_965364245.1 uncultured Gammaproteobacteria bacterium
TTCCTATTCTGCGGCGTCCTGGCGAGTGCCTGGCTGCTGGTGGCCGGGCCGATGCGCCCGCCGCGCCAGCTCGCCAGCCGGCTGCTGATGGTCGGCAACCCGACGCCGTCGCAGGCGCGTGAACTGGCGCAGCGGATCGCCGCGGTGCGCGGCGTGGTCGAGGCGGTCGTGGTCGCCGAGGAGGGGGTCGCCTACCTGCGCGTCGACGAGGAGCGGCTCGACGAGGCGGCGCTGCGTGAATTTTCACCGACCAGCGCGTAGACTCTGCTGCGGGTCGCAGGGAGGCGGCTCGTGACAAGAAACCAACTGGAGGATTCATGGCCAGAGGCGTCAACAAAGTCATCCTGATCGGCAACCTTGGGGCCGATCCCGAAGTGCGCTACACCCAGAGTCAGAGCGCGGTCGCCAACCTGCGTATCGCGACCAGCGAGCAGTGGCGCGACAAGCAGACCGGGGAGAACCGCGAGAACACCGAATGGCACAACGTGGTCATGTTCGGTCGTCTCGGCGAGATCGCCGGCGAGTACCTCAAGAAGGGCTCCAAGGTCTACGTCGAGGGGCGCCTGCAGACGCGCAAGTGGCAGGACAAGTCGGGTAACGATCGCTACACCACCGAGATCGTCGCGAACGAGATGCAGATGCTCGACAGCCGGGGCGAGGGTGGTGGCGGCAACTTCGCCGGCGGCGACCGCGGCGGTTTCGGCGGCGATGATCGCGGCGGTGGTGGTGGCGCTCGTGGCGGTCGCGGCGAGGCGCGCGGCGGCGGCTTCGACGAGCCGGACGACGACATCCCCTTCTAGGGAGCCCACGGACACGATGCAAGGCGAGGTTCACCCCTCGCCTTGCGCGTTCAGGAGCCCCGATCCCAGGAGCATGACAACATGAGCGAGACCAATTCCCTGTTGCGCAGCGACGCCTTCATCGACGGTGCCTGGGTGGGTGCCGACGACGGCGCCCGCTTCGCGGTCACCGATCCGGCGAACGGTGCGACCCTGGCCGAGGTGCCCGACCTGGGCGCGGCCGAGACCGAGCGTGCGGTGGCGGCAGCCGAGGCGGCGTGGCCGGCATGGCGCGCCAAGACCGCCAAGGAGCGTGCCGCGATCCTGCGGCGCTGGTTCGAGTTGCAGATCGCGCACCAGGAGGAGCTCGCCCGGCTGATGACCAGCGAGCAGGGCAAGCCGCTGGCCGAGGCGCGCGGCGAGGTGGTCTACGGCGCGTCGTTCGTCGAGTGGTTCGCCGAGGAGGCCAAGCGCGTCTACGGCGACACCATCCCGGCGCACGCCGGCGACAAGCGCATCGTGGTCATCAAGCAGCCGATCGGCGTGGTCGCGGCGATCACGCCGTGGAACTTCCCGATCGCGATGATCACGCGCAAGTGCGCGCCGGCGCTGGCCGCCGGCTGCCCGGTGGTGATCAAGCCGGCGGCGCTGACCCCGCTGTCGGCACTGGCGCTGGCCGCCCTGGCCGAGCAGGCCGGGTTCCCGCCCGGCGTACTCAACGTCGTCACCTCGCGTCGTTCCGGCGAAGTGGGCGGCGTGCTGACCGGCAGCCCGACGGTACGCAAGCTCTCGTTCACCGGCTCGACCGAGGTCGGCAAGCTGCTGATCCGCGACTGCGCGGCCACGGTCAAGAAGGTTTCGATGGAACTCGGCGGCAACGCGCCGTTCATCGTCTTCGACGACGCCGATCTCGACGCCGCGGTCGCCGGGGCGATGGCCTCGAAGTACCGCAATACCGGCCAGACCTGCGTCTGTGCCAACCGGATCCTCGTCCAGGACGGAGTGTACGACGCGTTCGCGGCCAAGCTCGCCGCGGCGGTCGCGTCGCTGAAGGTCGGTCCCGGCGTCGAGGACGGCGTTTCCCAGGGGCCACTGATCAACGCCGCGGCGGTGGCCAAGGTCGAGGAGCACATCGCCGACGCCGTCGGCCAGGGTGCGCGGGTGGTCTGCGGCGGCAGTCGCCACGCCCTCGGCGGCACCTTCTTCGAACCGACCATCCTCGCCGACGTGACCACGTCGATGAAGGTCGCGCGCGAGGAGACCTTCGGCCCGGTCGCGCCGCTGTTCCGCTTCCACGACGAGGCCGAGGCGGTGGCGATGGCCAACGCCACCGAGTTCGGGCTCGCGGCCTACTTCTACAGCCGCGACATCGGCCGCTGCTGGCGCGTCGCCGAGGCGCTCGAGTACGGCATGGTTGGCGTCAACGAGGGCATCATCTCGACCGAGCTCGCACCGTTCGGTGGGGTCAAGGAGTCGGGCCTCGGCCGCGAGGGCTCGAAGTACGGCATCGACGAGTTCGTCGAGATCAAGTACCTCTGCATGGGCGGGATCTGAACTAGGCTGGAACGGGCCACGGGGCGGTGAACGGGAGGAGCGGGCGATGCTGATCGGAGTGCCGAAGGAGACCAAGTCGAACGAGGGGCGCGTCGGCCTGACGCCGGCCAGCGTCCGCGAACTGGCGCGCCATGGCCACGAGCTGCTGGTCGAGTCCGGCGCCGGCGCCGGCATCGGCTGCGCCGACGAGGACTACTTCGCCGCCGGCGCGAAAGTGGTCGACAGCGCCGGCGAGGTGTTCAACCGCGCCGAGCTGGTGGTCAAGGTCAAGGAGCCGCAGCCGGCCGAGATCGCGATGCTGCGCGAGGGCCAGGTGCTGTTCACCTACCTGCACCTGGCTCCGGACCGCGAGCAGACCAGCGGGCTGCTCGCCAGCGGCTGCACCGCCATCGCCTACGAGACCATCACCGACGATCAGGGCGGCCTGCCGCTGCTCGCGCCGATGAGCGAGGTGGCCGGGCGCATGGCGCCGCAGGTCGGCGCCTACGCCCTCGAAGCGATGAACGGCGGTCGTGGCCTGCTGCTGGGTGGCGTGCCGGGCGTCGAGCCGGCGCGCGTGGTGGTGATCGGCGGCGGCGTGGTCGGCACCAACGCCGCGCGCCTGGCGCTCGGCATGGGCGCCGACGTGGTGGTGCTCGACAAGTCGCTCAGGCGCATCACCTACCTCGACGACGTCTTCGGCCCGCGCCTGAAGACCCACTACGCCACCTTCGACGCCATCGAGGAGCTGGTGCTCAACGCCGACCTGGTGATCGGCGCGGTGCTGATCCCCGGCGCCTCGGCGCCCAAGCTGGTCACCCGCGGGCTGCTCGCCGAGATGCGCAACGGCGCGGTGCTGGTCGACGTCTCGATCGACCAGGGTGGCTGCTTCGAGACCTCTAAGCCGACCACCCACGTCGACCCGACCTACGTCGTCGACGGCGTGGTCCACTACTGCGTCGCCAACATGCCCGGCGCGGTGCCGCGCACCTCGACCTTCGCCCTCAACCACGCCACGCTGCCGTTCATCCTGGCGATCGCCGAGCACGGCTGGCGCGACGCCTGTCGCGTCGACCGCCACCTGCGCGCCGGTCTGAACGTGCATGCCGGCCGGGTGACGCAGCCGTCGGTCGCCGAGGAGCAGGGCCATACGCTGCTGCCGGCCGGCGAGGCGCTGACGCTGTAGACCGCGTCTACGCCCTGCGGGCGTGCGTCCCGCGTTATCCACATGATTCATGGCAAGAATTCGCCCGGGCTGGCGCGTATAATCGTGACCCCTGTTCCGCGACCCTGATGCCCATGGCCGGCAAGCTCTACGTCAAGACCTTCGGTTGCCAGATGAACGAGTACGACACGGACAAGATCCGTGCGGTGCTCGCGCGTTCGCACGGCCTCGCGCCGGTCGACGATCCGGAGGCGGCCGACGTGCTGCTGCTCAACACCTGCTCGATCCGCGAGAAGGCCCAGGAGAAGGTCTTCTCGCTGCTCGGCCGCTGGAAGGGCTGGAAGGCGGAGCGCCCGGGCCTGGTGATCGGGGTCGGCGGCTGCGTCGCCAGCCAGGAGGGCGAGGCGCTGCGCGAGCGCGCGCCGTGGGTCGACCTGGTGTTCGGACCGCAGACCCTGCACCGCCTGCCACAGATGCTCGACGCGGTGCGCCGTGCGCCGCAGCCGGTGATCGACGTGTCGTTCCCGGAGATCGAGAAGTTCGACTGCCTGCCGGAGCCGCGCGCCGACGGCCCGACCGCCTACGTCTCGGTCATGGAGGGCTGCAGCAACGCCTGCACCTACTGCATCGTGCCGCTGACCCGCGGCAAGGCCGTGAGCCGCCCGGTCGTCGACGTGCTCGCCGAGGTCGCGGCACTGACCGCCCAGGGGGTGCGCGAGGTGACGCTGCTCGGCCAGAACGTCGACACCTACCGCGGTCGTGACGCGCACGGCGGTATCGCCGATCTCGGCGCGCTACTCGTCGAGGTCGCGCGGGTGCCGGGCGTCGAGCGGTTGCGCTACCTCACCTCGCATCCGCAGGCGATGAGCCGCAGCCTGATCGCGCGCTACGCCGAGATCCCGCAGCTGGTCGGTCACCTGCACCTGCCGGTGCAGAGCGGTTCCGACCGGGTGCTGAAGCTGATGCGCCGTGGCTACACCGCGGCCGAGTACCTCGACAAGGTCGACCGGCTGCGCGCGGTGCGCCCCGGACTGACCCTTTCGTCCGATTTTATCGTCGGCTTCCCCGGCGAGAGCGACGCCGATTTCCAGGCCACCCTCGACCTGGTCGACGCGGTCGGCTTCGACGTCTCGTTCAGCTTCATGTTCAGCCCGCGGCCCGGCACCCCGGCGGCGTCGGTCCCAGACGATGTGCCGCTGGAGGTCAAGAAGGCACGCCTCGCCGAGCTGCAGGCGCGCCTGACCGCTTCCGCGCAGGCGATCGCCCACGGCCTGGTCGGCACCACCCAGCGGGTGCTCGCCGAGCGCCCGGCGCGCCACGACGCCAGCGAGCTGGCCGGGCGCACCGAGAACAACCTGGTGGTCAACTTCCCGGCGCCGCGCGATCAGCTCGGTCGTTTCATCGACGTGCGCATCACCGCGGCGCGCCCGCACTCGCTGCGCGGTGAGCCGGTGCTGCCGCCGCTGCGCGTTGCCGCCGCTGGCTGAGCATGTCTTGAGCGACCACCCGCACGCTGCCGAGCTGGCCCTCGAGCCCGACGACAACACGCGCCTGGCCAACCTGTGCGGCCCGGTCGACGAGCACCTGCGCCTGCTCGAGCGGCGCCTCGGGGTCGAGATCAACAACCGCGGCAACCGTTTCCGCATCCTCGGCGAGGACGACGCGGTGCTCGCCGCGACCCGGGTCATCGAGCGGCTCTACGCCGCCACCGGCGACGAGCAGCTCAGCCGCGCGCGCGTGCACCTGTTCCTGCAGCAGTCGGGCGTCGACGAGCTCGGCGAGCCCGGGCCCGAGGCCGACGGCGACGCCCTGGAGATCCGCACCCGCCACCTGCGCATCCGCGCGCGCGGCCCGAACCAGCGCCACTACCTGCGCTCGATCCTCGACCACGACGTCAATTTCGGTATCGGCCCGGCCGGCACCGGCAAGACCTACCTCGCGGTCGCCTGCGCCGTCGACGCCCTGCTCTCCGAGCGCGTGCGCCGCCTGGTGCTGGTGCGCCCGGCGGTCGAGGCGGGGGAGCGTCTCGGCTTCCTGCCCGGCGACCTGGCGCAGAAGATCGACCCCTACCTGCGCCCGCTCTACGACGCGCTCTACGAGATGCTCGGCTTCGAGCGGGTCGCCAAGCTGATCGACCGCCGCATCATCGAGCTCGCGCCGCTCGCCTACATGCGCGGGCGCACCCTCAACGAGTCGTTCATCATCCTCGACGAGGCGCAGAACACCACCGTCGAGCAGATGAAGATGTTCCTGACCCGCATCGGCTTCGGCTCGACCGCGGTGATCACCGGCGACGTCACCCAGGTCGACCTGCCACGCGGCCAGCCCTCCGGGCTGCGCCAGGTCAGCGAGGTGCTGCGCGACGTCGAGGGCATCGGCTTCACCTTCTTCTCGGCGCGCGACGTGGTGCGCCACCCGCTGGTGCAGCGTATCGTCGCCGCCTACGACGCCCACGAGCAGGCCGCCGACAGCGATCGCGAGCGGCGATGAGCGCGGACCCGGCCGGCCCCGTCGTGATCCAGTTCGCTACCGCCCGCACCGGGCGCCCCGCGCCGGCGACGCTGCGTCGCTGGGCGCTGGCGGTGCTCGCCGCGATCGACCGCAGCGGGGCGGTGACGCTGCGCGTGGTCGACGCGCCCGAGGGCGGCGAGCTGAATCGCACCTGGCGCGGCAAGCGCGGGCCGACCAACGTGCTCTCGTTCCCGCTCGAGGCCCCGCCCGGCGCGCCCGAGCCGCAGCTCGGCGACGTGGTGATCTGCGCCCCGGTGGTGGAACGGGAGGCCGCCGCGCAGGGCAAGCCGGCCGCCGCGCACTGGGCGCACATGGTGGTGCACGGCCTGCTGCACCTGGCCGGGCACGATCACCAGGCCCCGCGCGAGGCGGCGGCCATGGAGCGGCTTGAAATCGACTTGCTGGGCCAATTAGGCTACCCGAATCCCTACCATGACTGATGTTGCGCATGAACGACGAGCGGCCTAGCGACGGCCCGGCGGCGCGATCCCTGCTCGGGCGCCTCGGCCAGGTCCTGCGCGGCGAACCCGAGCACCTCGAAAAGCTCTTCGACCTGCTGCGCGACGCCCACCAGCGCGAGCTCCTCGACCAGGACGCCCTGCAGATGATCGAGGGCGTGCTCGAGGTCGCCGAGATGCGCGTCGACGACATCATGATCCCGCGCTCGCAGATGGTGGTCGTCAGCCGCGACGACCCGCCGCAGGACCTGATCCGCGTCGCCCTCGAGTCGGGCCACTCGCGCTTCCCGGTGGTCGGCGACAGCCGCGACGAGGTGGTCGGCATCCTGCTGGCCAAGGACCTGCTCGGCTTCGGCGACGGCGGCTTCAGCGTGCGCGACGTGTTGCGTCCACCGGTCTTCATCCCCGAGAGCAAGCGCCTCGACGCCCTGCTCAAGGACTTCCGCGCGAGCCGCAACCACCTCGCGATCGTGGTCGACGAGTACGGCGGGGTGGCCGGCATGGTCACCATCGAGGATGTGCTCGAGCAGATCGTCGGCGAGATCGAGGACGAGCACGACGTCGACGAGGAGCTCGGCATCCAGCGTCTCGACGACAACCGCTACAGCGTGCCGGCGCTGACAGAGATCGAGGATTTCAACGAGCAGTTCGGCACCGACTTCAGCGATGACGAGTTCGACACCGTCGGCGGCATGGTGATCGACGGCCTTGGCCATCTGCCGCGCCGCGGCGAGACCTTCACCGTGGGCCGCTATGCGTTCCGTGTCCAGCAGGCCGACAGCCGGCGCATCCATACGCTGCAGCTGACCCTGCTGCCGGACGAGGCGGCCGCGCAGGACGCGCCGCCTGCCGCCGGCTGACGGCGCCGGTCCGCCGCGCGTGACCCCGAGCGCCAGGTACGGCGGCGACGCCATCGCGTTGGTCGCCGGGCTGCTGGTGCCGCTTGGCTTCGCCCCGTTCGGCTGGTTCCCGTTGCCGATTCTCGGCCTCGCCCTGGCGTTGCACGCCTGGCTGGCAGTGCCGCCGCGCCGCGCGTGGTGGCGCGGCTGGCTGTTCGGCCTCGGCATGTTCGGCTTCGGTGTCGGCTGGGTGCACATCAGCATCCATCAGTTCGGCGGCAACAGCCTGCCGACGTCACTCGCGATGTTTCCCAGATGCGCCAAAAAAGAAAAGCTGCAGCACCGTATGGTACTACAGCTTTTTGCTGTTCGGAAAGAGACGGGATTATTGTTTTTTCTTGCGGCGTTTCTTGGTCTCTCGCTTGGGTGTAGCCCTGGCCCGGCCGGATCGCAATCCCAAGCAGGGGCGTACCCCCGCAAAACGGTGACCGTCATCTGCCCCTGGGCCGCGGGCGGCGGCACGGACCGCTTGGCTCGATTCTGGGCCGAGGCCCTGCACAAACAGCTGGGCAAACCCTTCGTCGTGGTAAATCGCACCGGCGGGAGTGGTGCCATCGGCCACGAGCCGATCTGCCAGCTGGACGCTTGACCGGTCCGATAAGCCCAGGCTAAGTGGTGACTCGCGATCGACGCCACGCTGAGCCCGCGCCCCGCCCACGACTGACGCGACGTGAGCAACGCCCCCCGATCGCCGGATCCGCCCGACCAGGCCGAGTCGATGCGCGAGGCCCTGCCGCTGGCCGGGAACTTTGATCCGCCCGTCACGCCATCCGCGCCGATC
>CBDTVS010000057.1:0-8125 GCA_965364245.1 uncultured Gammaproteobacteria bacterium
GGCGGGCGGCGGAGGGTTCGCCCGCTTGCTCATCTTCGATGGGCAGGCCCTGGGCGCGCACGGTCTGCTCGCCGCGCTCACCCAGGCCTTCTACACGCTGGTGCTCGGGGTCGGCGTCGTGCATGCCTACGCCACGCACCTGCCCGCGGGCGGGTCGCTGCCGCGTCTGGCCGGGCGCATCGTGCTGGCCGACACGCTGTTCGCGCTACTCGCGACCCTGGTCGTGCTCGGGCTGCTCGCAGCGGCGGGGCTCGAGCGTGACGGGCGGCAGCTGGTTGGCCGCCGTGCTCTATGCCGGTTTTGCCATGTTGGCCTGGCTGACCACGCTGGCGCTGCTCGAACCGCTGGTGTTGGCGCTGAGCGCTTGGCGGCGCTTGGGCCGGGTCCGCGCGGCGCTGCTGGTCGGCGTCACCCTGTGGCTGGCCGGGTTGCTGATGCTGGTGTCGTTCGCGGGATCGCCTGGCGGTCGCTGGGCGGGACACGGCCCGTTCGGCTGGCTCGAGTTCCTCGGTGGGCGCGTGTTGGCGCCGGTGGCGGCGCTGCTGGGGGCGCTGTTCGTCGGCTGGCAGGTGCGCGAGGAGGCGCTGCGCCTGGTGCTGCCCCTGGTCCCCGAGTGGCAGTTCCGCACCTGGCGCGTGCTGCTGCGTTTCGTGGTCCCGCCGTTGCTGGGGCTGATCCTCCTGGCCGTCACTGGTATCCTGCCCGGCCCGCCATGAAAACCATCCGCAAGCAGGCCCTGGTGCCGTACACCCCGGCCGAGGTCTACGCGCTGGTCAACGACGTCGCCGCCTACCCGCAGTTCCTGCCGTGGTGTGGTGGTTCCGAGGTGCTCTACGCCGACGCCGACGAGATGCGCGCGCGTATCGACATCCATCGCGGTGCGTTGCGCCGCAGCTTCGCGACGCGCAACCGCATCCAGCGCGACAAGATGATCGAGGTGCGACTGCTCGAGGGGCCGTTCCGCCATCTCGAGGGCTACTGGCGCTTCGACGCGCTCGGTGAGGACGGTTGCCGGATCAGCTTCGACCTGCAGTTCGAGTTCGCCAACCGCCTGGTCGACGCGACCCTGGGTCCGGTCTTCCAGCAGATCGCGCGCAGCCTGGTCGATGCCTTCTGCAAGCGCGCGGAGCAGGTCTACGGGAAACGCTGAGCGGTGCCTGGTGGGCGGGTGTCGGCAGGCGGTCGACGCGTGCTTGAGCGGGATTCAGTTGGGGTTGGCGGGCGGGTTAGCGGCCTCGCTGGCCGGGGCCTCGGTCTCGCTGCTGCCGCCGAACTCCCAGTCGGTCATCGCATCCCAGGCGCGGTCGAGCATGCCGCGCGAGTCGGGCAGATCGCCGGTGACCGCCACGGTCCGGGTACCGCTGATGTCGGAGAGTCCCGCGATCTCCGGTGGTAACTCGCCGTCGACTTGCTGCAGCAGGTCGCCGTCGAAGACCAGGGTGATGTGGTAGCTGACCGGCTCGCCACGCCCGGGCTGGAGCCGGAAGAAGTAGTCCCAGCGCGCCTGCTGGAAGGTGTTGTTGACCATCGGCGTGCCCATCACGAAGCGCACCTGTTCTCGCGTCATGCCCGGGCGCAGCGCCTCGAGCATGGCCGGGGTGACGACGTTGCCCTGCTGGACGTCGATGCGGTAGACGCCGGGCAGGCGGTCGAGACTGCAGCCACCGAGCAGCAGCGCGGCCGTGACGATCAGCAGGATCTTGCGCATGGTCATGGTCAGGGGGTCCGGTCGAGACGCGGCGATGATAGCCTATATGTCCGGTCAACTCACGGGGCATGGACCGCAGCCGCATGGACAACCGCGACCTCAAGCGCGCCGGCCTGAAGGTCACCCTGCCGAGGGTCAAGGTGCTGCGCCTGCTCGAATCCCACCCCGCGCGCCACCTGAGCGTCGACGAGATCTACCAGCAGCTGACCGCCGACGGCGAGGAGGTGGGCCTGGCCACGGTCTACCGCGTGCTGACCCAGTTCGAGGAGGCGGGGCTGGTCATCAAGCACAACTTCGAGGGCGGCCAGGCGGTCTACGAACTCAACCAGGGCGAGCACCACGACCACATCGTCTGCATCCGCTGCGGACGCGTCGACGAGTTCGTCGATGCGCGCATCGAGGCGCTGCAGGAGACCATCGCCGCCGAGGCCGGCTACGAGATCACCGATCACCAGCTGACCATCCACGGTCTCTGTCCGCGCTGCCGCGGCTGAGCGCCGCTCCTCTCAGCCCGCGGCGCCGGCCAGCGCCATCATCTCCTCGGCGTGGGCGCGGGTCTGCGCGGTGATCTCGAGACCGCCGAGCATGCGGGCCAGTTCCTCGACGCGCGCCGCGCGATCGAGCGTGGTCACCGCGGTCGCCGTGGTCCCGTCACGGCTGGTCTTGAGCACCTGCAGGTGGCCGTGCGCCTGCGCGGCGACCTGGGGCAGGTGGGTGATGCAGAACACCTGGCGCTGGCCCGCGAGGTCGCGCAGCAGCCGGCCGACGATCTCCGCGACGCGGCCGCCGATGCCGACGTCGACCTCGTCGTAGACCAGCGTCGGTACGTCGACGCTGGCCGCGGTCGCGGCCTGGATCGCCAGGCTGATGCGCGACAGCTCGCCACCCGAGGCGACCCGTGCCAGCGGTTGCGGCGGCTGCCCCGGGTTGGCGCTGACCAGGAACTGGATCCGCTCGTTGCCGCCGGCCGAGCCACCGGCCTCGGTGAGCGGCTGCAGTTCGACCGCGAAGCGGCCACCCGGCATGGCCAGTTCCTGGAGCGATGCGCTGACCTCTTCGGCGAGCGCCTCGGCCGCCTTGGCGCGGTGCCGGCTGAGGGTGTCCGCGACGGTGGCGTACGCCTCGCCGGCTGCAGTTGCGGCCAGCCGCTCCAGGCGGGTGTCCGGATCCTCGTCGTCACCGAGTTCCTCAGCGAGCCGCGCGCGCAGTGCCGGCAGCTCGTCGGGTTCGACGCGGTACTTGCGCGCCGTTCCGTGCAGCGCCTCGAGGCGGCGTTCGACCTGTGCCAGGCGCTGCGGGTCCAGCTCGATGCGGTCGACGCGGTGGCGCAGCCCGGAGGCGGCCTCCTGGACGCGGATCAGCGCCTCGTCGAGCGCCTGGCCGTGTTCGGCAAGAGACGGGTCGAGGCGCTGCAGTTCACCCAGTTCGCGCACCGCCCGGCCGAGCCGGTCGTGGATGCTGCCCTCGTCCGCCTCGTAGAGGCCGTCGCACAGGGTGCCGAGCGCGCCGAGCAGTTCGTCGGCGTGGGCCAGCACGCGGTGCTCTTCCTCGAGTTCGGCGTACTCGCCAGTCTGCGGGTCGAGCGCGGTGAGTTCGTCGAGCTGGAACCGGAGCAGGGCGCGGCGCTCGCCGTCGCGTGCCTGGTCCCGGGCCAGCGCCTGGTGGGCCGCCTCGGCGTCGCGCCAGGCGCGATGCGCGGCGGCGACCTCGGCCGCGCAGTCGGTATGGCGCCCCCAGGCGTCGAGCATGCGCCGCTGGCTCTCGGCGCGCAGCAGCGACTGGTGTTCGTGCTGGCCATGGATGTCGGCGAGGCGTTCGCCGAGGTCCCGCAGGTCCTGCTGGGTCACCGGGGTGCCGTTGACGAACGCGCGTGAGCGCCCGGCCCGCACCAGCACCCTGCGTACCAGGCACTGGGCGTCGTCCAGGTCGTGGGCCGCGAGCCACGCGCGCACCGCGGCCTGGCCGTCCACGCTGAACTCGGCGGTCACCTCGGCGCGCTCGCAGCCGGCGCGGATCTGGCGCGGCTCGGCGCGGTCGCCGAGCACCAGCCCGAGGGCGTCGACCAGCATCGACTTGCCGGCCCCGGTCTCGCCGGTCAGTACCGTCAGGCCGGGGCCGAGCTCGAGTTCCACCCGTTCGACCAGGGCGAAGTCGCGGATCTGCAGGAAGGTCAGCATCGCGGTGGGATCACAGCCGTTTGTGCCAGTGGAGTTTCTCGCGCAGGATCTCGAAGTAGCGGTAGTCGCTCGGGTGGATCAGGCGCACGGTGTGTTCGCGGCGACGGATCGAGACGCGATCGCCCGGCAGCAGCGCGATCTTGATCTGGCCGTCGCAGGTGACCAGCGCGTCGCTGTCGCGCACCAGCACCTCGACGTGGTCGTCGCCGGAGAGCACGGTCGGGCGGTTGCTCAGCGTGTGCGGGCAGATCGGCACCAGCACCAGCGCGTTGAGCTTCGGGTGCATGATCGGGCCGCCGCCGGACAGGGCGTAGGCGGTCGAGCCGCTCGGCGTCGAGACGATCAGCCCGTCCGAGCGCAGCGGGTAGAGGAAGTCGCCGTTGACGAAGGTGTCGAAGTCGATCATGCGCGCGACGTCGGTCTTGTGCACGACCACGTCGTTGAAGGCGTTCGATTCGCCGATCAACTCACCCTCGCGGGTGATGCGTGCATGCAGCAGCAGGCGCTCCTCGGCCAGGTAGTCGCCGGCCAGGATCGGTCCGAGGCGCTCGAGCATCTGGTCCGGCGATACGTCGACCAGGAACCCGAGCCGGCCGAGGTTGATGCCGAGCAGTGGTACGCGGTGGTCGGTCAGGCTGCGCGCCGCGGCGAGCAGCGTGCCGTCGCCGCCGACCACGATCGCGAGATCGCAGCGACGGCCGAGTTCGTCGCGGTCGACCACCGGGAAGCCCCCGCCGGGCAGCAGATGGCTGCTGCCGGTGTCGAGCAGCACCTCCAGGCCGAGATCGAGCAGGTGCCGCCCGACCTGTTCCAGGGTCTCGCCCACCTCGGGGCTGTTGTACTTGCCGATCAGGCCGATCCGGGTGAACGCGCTGGCCATCGTGGTTCCGTGCTGGTTTTGCCGGCGGCGAACGGGCGCCGTCGCGGGCTAACCTAGCACGCGGCCGGCGTCGGCGTCAGCCGCGCCTTGACAGTCTCTCCGGCGAGTTGCTAGCGTCACTTGGCACTCCGATTTGCCGAGTGCTAAGTCCCGACTCCTAAACGGCCTTTGGCGCAGCGAGCGACTCCAGCGTGGCAGAGCAGCAACTCACCGATCGGGCAAGGCACCTGCTGCGGGTCCTGGTCGAGAAGTACATCAGCGAGGGCCAGCCGGTCGGCTCGCGCACGCTGTCGCGCGCCGCCGGGCTCGAGTTGAGCGCCGCGACCATCCGCAACGTGATGGCCGACCTCGAGGACCTCGGCCTGGTGGTCTCGCCGCACACCTCCGCCGGGCGGGTGCCGACCGCGCGCGGCTTCCGCTTCTTCGTCGACTCGCTGGTCTCGCTCAAGCGTCTCGAGGAGCGCGAAATAGATCAACTGCGCAGCCGGCTGATCGTCAACGGCGACGGCAAGGAGCTGGTGGAGACCGCCTCGCGCCTGCTCTCCGACATGACCCACATGGCCGGGCTGGTGATGGTGCCGCGGCGGGCGCGCTTCGCCCTGCGCCATGTCGAATTCCTGCCGATCGGCGAGCGCCGCGTGCTGGCGATCCTGGTGGTCAACGAGCGCGAGGTGCAGAACCGCGTGATCAGCACCGAGCGGCAGTACAGCGAGTCGGAGCTGCAGCAGGCGGCCAACTACCTCAACGAGCACTTCGTCGGGCGCGACGTGCTCGCGGTGCGCGACGCGCTGGTCGCCGAGCTGCGCGAGACCCAGGACTCGATGAACCAGCTGATGCTGACCACCATCGACGTTGCCAGCGCGGCGTTCAGCCCGGCCGGCGACAGCGACGACTACGTCATCTCCGGCGAGACCCGGCTGATGGCCCTGAACGAGCTCAGTGACGTGGCCAAGCTGCGCCAGCTGTTCGAGGCCTTCCATCGCAAGCGCCAGCTGCTCGGTCTGCTCGACCGCTGCCTGCAGGCCGACGGCATGCACATCTTCATCGGCGAAGAGGCCGGGCAGACGGTGTTCGACGACTGCAGCGTGGTGACCTCGACCTACGCCATCGACGGCGAGCCGGTCGGGGTCCTCGGCGTCATCGGGCCGACGCGGATGGACTACGAGCGGGTGATCCCGGTCGTCGACGTCACCGCGAAGCTGCTCGGCGCCGCCTTGAAGTCCGGCTGACCCGCCCCCATCTAGCTACCAACTCCGGGGAAACCCGAGGGTATTCCATTGCAAGTGACTGACGAGGAAGGCATGAGCGACGAGCAGACGGCCCCCGGGGCCGCCCAGGACGCCGGGCACGCAGCGGACCGCCAGGCGCAGGATGCCGAGGTGGCCACGCAGGCGCCGGGTACGACCGAGACGTCCACTGAACCCCCGGCGGAAGCCGCGTCCGATGCAGCCACGGAACCCGCGGCGCGGGTGATGGAGCTCGAGGCGGAGCTCGACAAGCTGCGCGGTGAGGCCGCCGAGGCGCGCGACCAGATGCTGCGCACGCTGGCCGACATGGACAACCTGCGCAAGCGCACCGCGCGCGATCTCGAGAGCGCGCACAAGTATGCGCTCGAGAAGTTCGCGCTGGAGTTGCTGCCGGTGCGCGACAGCCTCGAGCTCGGGCTCGACGCGGCGTCCGGGGATGCCGCCGACCTCGCCAAGCTACGTGAGGGCACCGAGCTGACCCTCAGGATGCTGACCTCGGCACTCGAGAAGCATGGTATCGCCGAGGTGGCCCCGCACGGCGAGAAGTTCGACCCCGACCTGCACCAGGCGATGGCCACCCAGCCCAGCAGCGAGATCGCCCCCGACCACGTCATGACCGTCTACCAGAAGGGCTACACCCTCAACGAGCGCCTGCTGCGCCCGGCCCTGGTGATCGTCGCGGCGGAACCGCCACCGGCAGAAGCAGGCGGGGCTTGAATTCCGGCGTCGCTCACCCCACCTAGGGTGCAGGACACGTTCAGTTAAGAATCCGCAGGTTAACGGAGCAGACACATGGCCAAGATCATCGGCATCGACCTCGGCACCACCAATTCGTGCGTGGCGATCATGGAGGACGGCAAGCAGCGCGTCATCGAGAACAGCGAGGGCGATCGCACCACGCCGTCGGTGGTGGCGTTCACCAAGGACGGCGAGACCCTGGTCGGCCAGTCGGCCAAGCGCCAGGCGGTGACCAATCCCGACAACACCCTGTTCGCGATCAAGCGCCTGATCGGCCGTCGCTTCAAGGACGACGTCGTGCAGCGCGACATCAAGATGGTGCCGTACAAGATCGTCGCGGCCGACAACGGCGACGCCTGGGTCGAGGCGCACGGCAACAAGATGGCGCCGCCGGAGATCTCGGCCAAGGTGCTGCAGAAGATGAAGAAGACCGCCGAGGATTATCTCGGCGAGAAGGTCACCGAGGCGGTGATCACCGTGCCGGCCTACTTCAATGACTCGCAGCGCCAGGCGACCAAGGACGCCGGCCGGATCGCCGGCCTGGAGGTCAAGCGCATCATCAACGAGCCGACCGCGGCGGCGCTCGCCTACGGCATGGACAAGAAGCGTGGCGACGCGAAGCTCGCGGTCTACGACCTTGGCGGTGGCACCTTCGACATCTCGATCATCGAGATCGCCGAGGTCGACGGCGAGCACCAGTTCGAGGTGCTGTCGACCAACGGCGACACCTTCCTCGGCGGCGAGGACTTCGACCTGCGCCTGATCGACTACATCTCCGACGAGTTCAAGAAGGAGTCGACGGTCGACCTGCACAACGATCCGCTGGCCCTGCAGCGTCTCAAGGAGGCGGCCGAGAAGGCCAAGATCGAGCTGTCGTCGAGTACCCAGACCGAGATCAACCTGCCGTACATCACCGCCGACGCGAGCGGGCCGAAGCACCTCAACATGAAGCTGACCCGGGCCAAGCTCGAGTCGCTGGTCGACGACCTGGTCGCGCGCACCATCGGGCCGTGCAAGACCGCGCTCAAGGACGCGGGGCTCTCGGCGTCGCAGATCGACGAGGTCATTATGGTCGGCGGCCAGACGCGCATGCCTAAGGTGCAGGAGGTGGTCAAGGACTTCTTCGGCAAGGAGCCGCGCAAGGACGTCAACCCCGACGAGGCGGTGGCGATCGGCGCCGCGATCCAGGGCGGCGTGCTCGGTGGCCAGGTCAAGGACGTGCTGCTGCTCGACGTCACCCCGCTGTCGCTCGGCATCGAGACCCTCGGCGGCGTGATGACCAAGCTGATCGAGAAGAACACCACGATCCCGACCAAGGCCCAGCAGGTCTTCTCGACCGCCGATGACAACCAGACCGCGGTCACCGTGCACGTAC
>CBDTVS010000058.1:0-8109 GCA_965364245.1 uncultured Gammaproteobacteria bacterium
GGCGCAGCGCTACACCTGGGACGCGCTGCGGCACGCCGCCCAACCCGGTCATGGCCAGCACCTTCCCGACCGCCTCTTCTGGGCCCCACCGGAGCGTGGACTCAGGTGAGCGGCACGTCCTGGCGGCGTGGGCTCTACGCGCTCACCGACGGCAGCAGCGGCACGCGACTGCTCGAACTGGCGGAGGCGGTGCTGTGCGGCGGCGCGGTGCTGCTGCAGTACCGCGCCAAGGCGGCAGCGCCGGAGCGACGGCGCATGGAGGCCGAGGCCCTGCTGGCGCTGTGCCGGCACCACGGTGTGCCGCTGATCGTCAACGACGATCTCGCACTGGCCGTCGCCATCGGTGCCGACGGCGTGCACCTGGGCCGTGACGATCCGCCGCCCGGGGTGGCGCGCGACGCCCTCGGCGAGGCGGCGATCATCGGCGTCTCGTGCTACGCGGAACTCGAGCGCGCGCGCGCGGCCGCTGCAGCCGGCGCCGACTACATCGCGTTCGGCAGCCTGTTCCCGTCACCGACCAAGCCCGGGGCGGTCCGCGCACCGCCCGCGCTGCTCGGCAGCGCGCGTGCCGAACTCGGTCTGCCCGTCTGCGCGATCGGCGGCATCACGCTGGCCAATGCGTCGCAGGCGATCGATGCCGGCGCCGACCTGCTGGCCGTGATCACCGACCTGGCAGAGGCCCACGATCCCCGGGAACACGCGGCCGCCTATGCCGCGCTGTTCGCCGCCCAGGACACCTGAGGCAGCTCGCCGGGTATCATTGGCGCCGTCCCGCACGGCGCAGTCCAACGCCCGGGCGTCACCCGCAAGCGAGAATGCAGGAAGCCAGCATGACCCGATCCCACGACCTGTTCACCGCAGCCCAGCAACTGATCCCGGGCGGCGTCAACTCACCGGTACGCGCCTTCCGCGGCGTCGGCGGCGACCCGGTCTTCGTCGAGAGGGCCGAAGGGGCCTACCTGATCGACGCCGACGGCAAGCGTTACATCGACTACGTCGGCTCCTGGGGACCGATGATCGTCGGCCACGCACACCCCGACGTGGTGCGGGCGGTGCAGGAGGCCGCGGCGCGCGGGCTCGGCTATGGCACGCCCACCGAGATCGAGACGCGCATGGCCCGCAAGGTGCTCGAGCTGATGCCGACCATGGAGATGGTGCGCATGGTCAGCTCCGGCACCGAGGCGACCATGACCGCGCTGCGCCTGGCGCGCGGCTTCACCGGCCGCGACACCATCGTCAAGTTCGAGGGCTGCTACCACGGCCACTCCGACTCGCTGCTGATCAAGGCCGGCTCCGGGGCACTGACCCTCGGCGTGCCCACCTCGCCTGGTGTCCCGGCGGCGCTCGCCGCCCATACCGTGACGCTGCCCTACAACGACCTCGATGCCTGCCGTAGCACGCTGGCCGAGATCGGCGACCAGATCGCCTGCATCATCGTCGAGCCGGTCGCCGGCAACATGAACTGCGTGCCGCCGCGCCCCGGCTTCCTCGAGGGGCTGCGCGAGCTGTGCGACAACCATGGCTGCCTGCTGATCCTCGACGAGGTGATGACCGGCTTCCGCGTCGCCCTGGGCGGCGCCCAGGCGCTGTACGGCGTCACCCCGGACCTGACCACGCTCGGCAAGGTCATCGGTGGTGGCCTGCCCGTCGCTGCGCTGGGTGGCCGGCGCGAGGTCATGGAACACCTCGCCCCGGTCGGCCCGGTCTACCAGGCCGGCACGCTGTCGGGAAACCCGGTGGCGATGGCCGCGGGACTCGCAACGCTGGAGATCGTCGCCCGGCCCGGCTTCCACGCCGGTCTCGAGGCGAAGGTCACCACGTTGTGCGATGGCATCCTCGCCGCAGCACATGATGCCGGGGTGCCGATGACCGCCAACCGCGTGGGCGGCATGTTCGGGCTGTTCTTCACCGACGCCGCCGAGGTGACCTGCTTCGCCGACGTCATGGCCTGCGACGTCGAGCGCTTCAAGAAGTTCTTCCATGGCATGCTCGACGCCGGCGTCTACCTCGCGCCGTCGGCCTTCGAGGCCGGATTCGTCTCTGACGCACACGGCGACGCCGAGCTCGAGCAGACCGTGACCGCCGCCGGGCGCGTGCTGCGCGACCTGGCCGGCTGATCCCGCCCGGCGAGCGCGCCGGTGGAAGCCCTGCTCGACTGGATCGCCGCCCACCCGCACTGGGCCGGGGGCGCGGTGTTCCTGGTCGCGTTCAGCGAATCGCTGGCCATCGTCGGCCTGGTGATGCCGGGGGCGTTCCTGATGTTCGGCATCGTTGCGCTGATCGGGCTCGGCCACCTCGCCTTCCTGCCGACCGCGGCCTGGGCCATCGCCGGGGCGATCCTCGGCGACGGCCTGAGCTTCTGGCTTGGTCACCACTATCATCAGCAGCTGCGCAGCCTGTGGCCGTTCCGCAACCACCCACGGCTGATCAACCGCGGCGTCGACTTCTTCCACCGCCACGGCGGCAAGAGCATCCTGTTCGGGCGCTTCGTCGGCCCGGTGCGGCCGATCATGCCCGCGGTCGCCGGCATGCTCGGCATGCCGGTGCCCCGCTACGTGGTGATCAACGTCCTCTCCGGCATCGCCTGGGCGCCCGCCTACCTGCTGCCCGGAATGCTGTTCGGCGCCTCGCTCGAACTGGCTGCTGCGGTGACCGGCCGTCTGGTGCTGTTGTTGCTGCTGCTCACCGGCCTGCTCTGGCTCGCCTTCGGCCTGACCCGTGGCCTGTGGCGACTCGGGGCGCCGCACGCGCACCTGGCAGTGCTGCGCCTCCTCGACTGGGGTCGTCACCACCCACGCTTCGCCGCGCTGACCGCGGCACTCGGCGACCCGGGCGGCGCCGAGGCACGCGGGCTGGCGGTCCTCGCGGTGGTGTTCACGGTGGGCGCCGCGCTGCTGTTCGCCCTCGACCTCGCGCTGTTCCCCTACCCGGGCACCCTCGGCCTGACCCTGCACGGCCTGCTGGCCGAACTGCGCACACCGCAGGCCGACCTGGTGCTGATCGGGGTGACCGAGCTCGGCGACGGACTGTTCCTGACCGGGTACGCACTGCTCGTCGCCATCGGCCTCGCACGGCACGAGCGCGACGCGATGCTGCACTGGCTGGCAGCGATCGCCTTCGCCGCACTGGTCCCGGTGCTGTTCAAAGGGCTGTTCCAGGTCCCGAGGCCGGCGCCGTTCGACACGCTGCTCGGCAGCACGTCGTTCCCCAGCGCCCACGCTTTGCGTGCGACGGTGGTCTACGGCTTCGCCGCGGTGCTGCTGGCACGCGTCCTGCCGCAGAACTGGCGCTGGGCGCCCTACGGCGCGGCGGCGCTGCTGGTCACGGGCATCGCCTTCTCCCGCCCCTACCTGGGCGTACACTGGCCCGGCGACGTGGTCGCAGGCACCCTGCTCGGCCTGGGCTGGGTGGCGCTGCTCGGCACCGCTTACCGGGTACGTGCCGGCACCGCCGCGCACCCCAGGCACCTGGTAACGAGTGTGCTGGTCCCGTTGCTGCTGGTCGCGCTGGTCTACCTGCCGCTGCGGCACCCCGGTGACCTCACCCGCTACGGGCCGGAGGCGGCCCCGCAACCGTTCGACGTGGCCGCCTGGCAGGACGACCCGTGGCCGAAGCTCGCCGAACTCGCGCCGGAAGCGGCCGCCGAGGGCCCCAGGCTCGCCTGGGTCGCGGACCTCGCGGTAATCGATTCGGCGCTGGCGTCCGCCGGCTGGCGCCCGGCCGGCGACCCGCTCGCCTGGCTGCACGCCCTCAGCCCGGAGGTCAGGCTGGGCGACCTGGCGCCCCTGCCGCAGGTGCGTGACGGGCGCAATGCGCGGACGCTGTGGCTGCGTGACGCGCAGGACGGCAGCCGGCTGGTGCTGCGGCTGTGGGCCAGCGGTCGCGAGCTCGACGGCACCCCGCTGTGGTTGGGGCGCCTCGGCAGCGAACGGCCAGAGCGGCTCATGGGACTGATCACCTACCCGCGCTCCGAACCGGCCGCGGTCAGCGAGCTCGCGCGCCTGATGAGCGCCCTGCCAGAGACCTGGACACCCCGTGATACCGGGATGGGCTGGCTGGTCGCAGCGCGGAATCGACGTTAGTCGGCGGCACCCCAGCGCGCGACGAGCGATTGCGAGATATCCAGCGCATCGAGCACCCTGGCGACGACGAAATCGACCAGCTCGGCGACACTTTGCGGGCGGTGGTAGAAGCCGGGGCTCGCCGGCAGCAGCGTGACCCCGAGGCGTGCCAGCTTGAGCATGTTCTCGAGGTGGATCGCCGACAGCGGGGTCTCGCGCGGGACCAGGATCAGCCGACGACGCTCCTTGAGCGCGACGTCGGCGGCCCGCTCGATCAGGTTGTTGCTCGCGCCGCTGGCGATCGCCGCGAGCGTGCCCATCGAGCAGGGGCAGACCACCAGCGCGCGCGGCGCATTGGAGCCACTCGCCACCGGGGCGGTCCACTCGTCACGTCCGTGCAGGTGCAACACCCCACCCTGGGCACCGGTACGAGCGCGCAACGCCGCTGCCAGCTCGGCCTGCTCCCGTGGCAGGTCGATCCCCTCCTCGACCGCGAGCACCGCGCGCGCGGCGTCGGAGAACATAAGGTGCACCGTCTCGCCCGCCTCCAGCAGGCAGCCGAGCAGACGTAAACCGTAGACCGCACCGGAAGCTCCGGTGATCGCCAGGCCGACCGCATCGCGTCCTCCGCTCACCGGATCTCCTTCCCCTCCAGGCAACCGCGGTAACCGCGGTCGAAGTGGACGATGTGGTCGAGCAGCCAGTCTCGCAGCATCTCGAGCATGCCGGTGACCTCCGCGGGGTCGTTGTCGAGCAGGCGCAGCGCGGTGACATCGTCGAGCAGTTCATCGTGCTCGCGCTGATGCATGCCGAGGTTCGGACAGCCGTGGTGGCGCAGCACCGTCTCCTCGTGGGTGAAGTGCTCCTCGGTGATATGGATCAGGCGGTCGACGGCGGCCGCGAACGCGGTTGGCCCCTGCGGTTCCAGCGTGAGCACGTGCAGCCGGTTGATGGCCTCGAGCAGGTCACGGTGCTCCCGGTCGAACGGCTCGATACCGATCGCCATGTCGTCCTGCCAGTCGATGAACCGCTCGCTGCCCAAGGCGCGGCCTCGCGTGTGGGGCTGCCGCTATTTAGCCAGTGCCGGGCGGCCGGTGCAACGCACCGAGCAGGCGAGCATGGATGCCGCCGAAACCGCCGTTGCTCATGATCACCACGTGATCCCCGGGGCGCACCCAGGCACAGACCGCTGCGACCAGCTCGTCGAGCGCTTCGTGCACGCTGCACTGAGCACCGAGCGACGCGACCGCCGCGTCGAGGTCCCAGTCGAGATCGGGTGGACGGAACAGCAGCACCCGGTCGGCCCCGGCCAGTGCCGGGGCCAGGGTTGCCGCGTGGTGGCCGAGGCGCATGGTATTGGAACGTGGCTCGAGCACCGCGACGATACGCGCCTGGCCGACCCGGCCGCGCAGCCCGGCCAGGGTGGTCGCGATCGCGGTCGGGTGGTGGGCGAAATCGTCGTAGACCGTCACCCCGGCGACGCTGCCGCGCAGTTCCATGCGGCGTTTGACGCCGCGGAATCGACCGAGCGCCTCGATGCCGACCGTCGGCGGCACCCCGGCATGGCGCGCCGCGGCGAGCGCGGCGAGGGCGTTGGCGACATTGTGGCGACCGCTCTGCGACCAGTTCACGCGCCCCAGTTCGGCGCCGTCACAGCTGACCGTGAACGCCGCCTCGCCTGGCGTAACGTCATGCGCCGCCCAACCCGCGGCGTTCGACTCGGCGGCGAACCGCTCGACCGGGGTCCAGCAACCCATCGCCAGCACCGCGTCGAGGTTCGCATCGGCCGCCGGGGTCACCAGCAGGCCGTTGCCCGGCACGGTTCGCACGAGGTGGTGGAACTGGCGCTGGATCGCAGCGAGGTCGGGAAAGATGTCGGCGTGATCGAACTCGAGGTTGTTGAGGATCGCGGTGCGCGGCCGGTAGTGGACGAACTTCGAGCGCTTGTCGAAGAACGCGGTGTCGTACTCGTCGGCCTCGACGACGAAGAACGGCGCCCGGCCCGCGCGCGCCGAGACACCGAAGTCGAGTGGTACGCCGCCGACCAGAAAGCCAGGGGCGAGCCCGGCGTCCTCGAGAATCCACGCGAGCATCGCCGAGGTCGTGGTCTTGCCATGGGTGCCAGCGACGCCCAGCACCCAGCGCTCGGCCAGCAGGTTCTCGGCCAGCCACTGGGGCCCCGAGGTGTAGACCAGGCCACGGTCGAGGACGTGCTCGACGGCCGGGTTGCCGCGCGACAGCGCGTTGCCGATCACCACGCAGTCCGGCTCGGGGTCGAGGTGGCGTGGGTCGTAGCCCTCGCGCACGTCGATGCCCGCCTCGCGCAGCTGGTCGCTCATCGGTGGGTAGACGTTCGCGTCCGAGCCGCTGACGGTGTGGCCCGCCTCGCGAGCCAACAGGGCGAGGCCGCCCATGAAGGTTCCACAGATGCCGAGGACGTGGATGCGCATCTCAGGCGGGCGGGCGCGGGAACAGCGCCTCGAGCAGCATCATCGACACGGCGAAATAGAGCACCGCGACCAGCGTGCCGCCGGCGATCGGCAGGTCGAGCGCGTGGCGCAGGACGTGGGCGGTGACCACCAGGCCCCACAGGAACAGGCCGAGCCAGAGCGGAAAGGCGAGGCCCGCGGCCGACTCCCCCGTACCGCCGAGCACGAGCACCGGCAACAGCAACACGCCGAACACCGTGCCGGTGCCAAGCAGCGCGGTGGCGGCCTGGCCGAAACGTGCCGGGTGCCCACGCAGGTGGAGCGATACGGCCAGCAGCGCCAGCAGCGTCACGGCGTCGACGGCGACCATGCTGCCGGCACGCGCGAGTCCCTCGCCCGGGCCGAGCGCGAGCAGGCCGGTCGCGAGGTAGGCTGCGAGGGTGAACCAGAGCAGCACCGGCGCCGCCGGCACATCCTGGGGCGCCGCGCGCAGCAGGCAGATGTCGATGAAGAGCCGGATCAGGGGCATCGGGTCGCGGATCGCGTGGAGGCGGCGCCTATAATACCCGCACCGGGCCGGTCGCGGTCTGCCGAAGAGACCCGCCTCGCCGGGATGCCCCATGACCGACCTGTACATCGATACGACCGCCGACCTCGAGGCGCTGTGTGCGCGCCTGCGTGACCACACCTGGCTGACGCTCGACACCGAGTTCATCCGTGAGAAGACCTACCGCGCGCGCCTCTGCCTGGTGCAGGTGGCGAGCGAGGACGACGTGGCCTGCATCGACACGCTGGCCATCGACGACCTCGGCCCGCTGCTCGAACTGCTGCTCGATCCGACGATCATCAAGGTGCTGCACGCCGCGCGCCAGGACCTGGAGATCTTCCACGACCTGGCCGACGGCCGGGTCCCGGCCCCGGTCTTCGACACCCAGCTGGCCGCCACGCTGGCCGGCTTCGGGGACCAGATCGGCTATGCGGAACTGGTCAGGCGCCTGCTGGGCGTCGACCTCGACAAGAGCCAGGCCCGCACCGACTGGAGTGCCCGCCCGCTCGACCCGGAGCAGCTGAGCTACGCGGCCGACGACGTCCGCCACCTGCGTGAAGTCTACGCGCGGCTGCACGCCAGGCTCGAGTCCGCTGGCCGGCTGTCCTGGCTGGAGGAGGACTTCGCGACGCTGGTCGATCCCGCCACCTACCGCAGCGACCCGGAAGCGGCCTGGCGCAAGGTGCGTGGCGCCAACCAGTTGCGCGGCAAGCAGCTGCCGGTCCTGCGTGCGCTCGCCGCCTGGCGCGAGCGCGAGGCGGCCGCCGCCGACCGCCCACGGCGCTGGATCATGGATGACGCAGCCCTGCTGGCCCTGGCGCGCAGTGCCCCGTCGCGGCGCGAACAGCTCGCCAAGGTGCGCGGCCTCGGCGAGGGGCTCATCCGCCGCCACGGCAGCGACCTGCTCGAACTGATCCGTGACGCGCGCACGACCGACACCGGAGGCGAGGCACCACCGACGAGGCCGCGACCGCTGACCGCCGCGGAGGAGGCGGGCGTCGATGCGCTGATGGCCCTCGTGCGCCTGCAGGCCTACACCCACGAGGTCTCCCCGGCGACGCTCGCCACGCGT
>CBDTVS010000059.1:0-8093 GCA_965364245.1 uncultured Gammaproteobacteria bacterium
GCAAGGCGGGCGTCGCCGGCATGACGCTACCGCTGGCGCGCGAGATGGCCTCGCTCGGCATCCGCGTCAACACCATCGCACCGGGCGTGTTCGAGACGCCGATGATGGCCGGCATGACCGACGAGGTGCGCGATCCGCTGATCGCGATGGTGCAGTTCCCGAAGCGGCTCGGCGATCCCGACGAGTACGGGCGGCTGGTCGAGCACATCATCTCCAACGGCAGGGTGACGGCGGGCGACGCCTCGGGTACGCTAGCCCGCTAGGCCCGAAGCGGTGCAGGGGCCGTCATCAACGAGCGGGGAGCAGGGCATGAGCGGGTCGCGTCAGGTTGCCATCGAGGCCGGGGTCGAGCAGGCGCTCGCGGGCTTCCATCTGCCCGAGAAACTCGGGTTCGGCGTGATCATGATCCCGGTGATGTATGTCGTCGAGGCGCGTGACGGCGTCTGGGGGCAGGGCCAGCTCAAACCCTACGGGCCGATCGAGCTCGACCCGAGTGCCAAGGTGTTGCACTACGCCCAGGAGTACTTCGAGGGCATGAAGGCCTACAAGGTCGAGAGCGCCCATGCCACGCTGTTCCGCCCGGAGCGCCATGCCGCCCGTTTCGCCACCTCGGCGCGCCGCCTGTGCATGCCTGAGGTGCCCGAGGAGGTGTTCATGGAGGGCGTCGCCACGCTGACCGCGTGGGCCGAGCCGTACATCCCCGGCAACACCTGCCAGTCGCTCTACCTGCGGCCGTTCGTGATCGGCACCCAGCCGAACCTCGGTCTCGGCGTGTCGAGCACCAACACCTTCATCGTGGTCGCCAGCCCGTCCGAGGCATACCACGCCGGCAGCATGCGCGTGCTGGTCGAGCGTAACGACACCCGTGCGGCGGTCGGTGGCACCGGCGCGGTCAAGACGGGTGGCAACTACGCGGCGAGCCTGCTCTCCGCGGCCAAGGCCAAGGCCAGGGGCTTCGACCAGTCACTCTGGCTCGACCCGATGACCCGCACCAACATCGAGGAGCTGTCGGGGATGAACTTCTTCGCGGTGATCGAGGGGCGGCTATGCACGCCCAAGCTCAGCGGCTCGATCCTGCCCGGCATCACCCGCGACTCCCTGATCGAGCTCGCACGCTCGCTCGGTCACGAGGTGGCGGAGGAGACCATGCCGATCGACGAGCTGCTCGCCGACATTGGCAACGGGCGCTGCAGCGAGGCGTTCGCCTCGGGTACGGCCGCGGTGGTGAGTCCGATCAGCGCGGTCGGTGACGGTGACGGCACCGAGTACGCGCTGCCCCAGGATCCCGGTCCGGTGGCGATGAGCCTCAAGGAGGCGTTGCTCGGCATCCAGGAAGGGCGGCAGGAAGACCCGTTCGGCTGGGTCCGGACGCTCGACCGGCACTACTACCCGCCGTCGGCCCAGGTCGCCTGAAGCGATTTAACGGTTTCCCGCGCTTTCAGAGCGGGTAGCCGCCGCGCGCCAGGTGGCTGCGCTCGGCCTCGTTCGCCTCGATCAGACGGTACCCGGCCAGGTGGGCCGCGACCCGGTCGACCGGGTGGCCATCGATCAGCAGCACCGGTTCACGGTAGCGGCTGACCGGCGGTTGCGTGGTGACCTCGGCGGGGCCTTGCCAGCCCCCGAACAGCGGCGACGTCGCCTTGATGATCATGGACTCCTCCTCGAATACCCCGTTCTTGTGCTTCTTATGCTGCAACAACCGCTATTGTTTTTCTGTGATGCGGTTGGCAGTGCCGGATCGTAGCCAGAATCCGGAGGGCCATCAATAGGCTGGGGTTACTTCAGCAGCGCGGAAACCACGGCGTTCCAGGCGAGCGCCAGATTGGTGCGGTTGTAGCCGCCGCCCCCGGTCGCGATCATCCTGCCGTCGGCGTGTTCGTCGGCCACCGCGGCGAGATCGCGTGCCGCGCGGGCATGCGCCGCGGGGGTGAAGCGCATATGGGTGATCGGGTCGCCGGCGATGCTGTCGGCTCCTGCCTGCAGGATGATGAACTCCGGTCGCGCCGCGCGCACGAACTCGAGCGCTTGAGGCCAGGCGTGGTCGAAGAACCGGTCGTCCGCGCCGGGTGGCGCGGGCAGGTTGAGCTTGGTCCCGGCCGCCGCCCCCTTGCCGGTCTCGTGCGCGAATCCGGTTCCGGGGTAGAGGTAACGGCCATCCTCGTGGATGTCGGCGATGCACACCTCGGGGTCGGCCTCGAAGGCGTAGAAGACGCCGTCGCCGTGGTGTGCGTCGATGTCGATGTAGGCGACCCGCCGGATGCCGTAGACCTCGCGCAGGGTCTCGATCAGCACCCCGGGGTCGTTGAACACGCAGAAGCCCGCGGCGCTGTCGCGGCGCGCATGGTGCAGTCCGGCGATCGGGACGAAGACCTTGGCCAGGTCGCCGCGCATGATCCGGGCCAGGGCGTCGAGCCCACAGCCGACCACGGTCGATGCCGCCTCCCAGACGCCGCGGAACGCGGGTGTGTCACCGCAGTCGAGGTACCCGCTGCCTTCGGTCGACTGTTCGCGGACACGCTGCAGGTAGGCGGCGGTGTGGAAGCGGCGCAGGGCGCTCTGGTCACACTCGCGAGGGTCGAGCAGGGTCACCTTGCGGTCGAGCCCTTCGCGTACCGTCTCCTTCCAGAAGGCGTCGAGCCGGTCCGGCCCGAACGGATGACCTTCGCCGAAGCCGTAGCGCGCCAGCGCCTCACCGTGGTAGAGCCCGAGCATGTGGTTGTCTCCCTGTCCGGAATGAGCCTAGACCAGCCGCGGCGTCTGGCCCATCGGTCCGAAATTTGCTAAGATGCCATTTCCGCGAGACTTTTTGGCCTCGCGGGCCAGGGAAGGGTTGCGATGAGATGGACCCACCGGGGCTCGACCCCACCCGTGCCTTCCGGTCGCTGCTGCGGCGCACCCGGGGCACCGTCTGGTTGCATCCCACCGCGGTTGGCGCCGCGACACTGAACCGACATCGAGGCAACCACCCGCCAGCACGGCGGGACGTCACGATTTTCACTACGCGAGGGAGTTTGATGAGCAAGGCCAAGATCTGCAGTTCGTGCAAGGAAGCGTCCAAGGAATTCAACATCAAGGGCACCAAGTTGCTGCCGGGCGGCGGTGAGCTCGGCTACCAGCTGTGCCGTACCTGCTGCATCACGTTGGCCACCTTCAACCCGAAGGTCCAGCATAGGCAACGCCAGGATTTCTGGGATACCGTCTGGCAGAACATCGGCGCCTGACGCCACCTGCTACGGCACTCCTCGCACCGCCCGCAGTCGAAAGGCTGCGGGCGGTCGCGTTTGGGCCGCCATCAACTCGCAGAGGAGAGCCGCATGGGCGATAAACTGGTCAAGTCCGATGCCGAGTGGCGTGCCGAGCTGACCCCGGAGCAGTACCGCGTCTGTCGCGAGAAGGGCACCGAGCGGGCATTCACCGGCAGGTACCACGACTGCCACGAAGATGGCGTCTACCGTTGCGTCTGCTGCGGCCAGGCGCTGTACGACGCGCGCACCAAGTTCGACTCCGGCACCGGCTGGCCCAGTTTCTGGGCGCCTGTCGAGGAGGAGAACGTCAGCTACGCGGCCGATCACGGCCTGTTCATGCGCCGCACCGAGGTGCTCTGCAGTCACTGCGATGCCCACCTCGGTCACGTCTTCGACGACGGCCCGGCACCGACCGGTCAGCGCCACTGCATCAACTCGGCGGCGCTGCAGCTGGCCCCACGCGACGGCGACGACTGACCCAGGTCATCCCCCGGTCTCGACCACGGTGGCGGTCGGTGGTGCGCTGCGGCATAATACCGGCCCTCCGGGCGCCTACCATTCGCGTCCGAGCCCGCCAGTCTGAACAATCTAAGGGGTAGCACCATGGCAGACCGTGAAGTTGTCGTACTCAGTGGCGTCCGCACCGCGATCGGTGATTACGGCGCTTCGCTGAAGGGTTTCGGGGCCACCGATCTCGGGGCCATGGTCATCGAGGAAGCGATCAAGCGCTCCGGTGTCGAGGCCGGCAAGATCGGCCACGGCGTCATCGGCAACGTCGTCCACGGCCAGGCCAAGGACATGTACGTCTCGCGCGTTGCCTGCGTCAACGGCGGCATGTCGCACGACTCCCAGGCGCTGACCGTCAACCGTCTGTGCGGCTCCGGCCTGCAGGCGATCGTCTCGGCCGCCCAGATGGTCATGCTCGGCGACGCCGACTTCGCGATCGGCGGTGGTGCCGAGTCGATGAGCAATGCGGCCTACGCCTCGACCACGGCTCGCTGGGGTGCGCGCATGGGCGACACCGGCATGATCGACATGATGGTCGGTGCGCTGACCGATCCGTTCGATACCGTGCACATGGGCATCACCGCCGAGAACGTCGCCGAGAAGTGGGGTCTGTCGCGTGACGATCAGGACGCCTTCTCGGTCGAGAGCCACCAGCGCGCCGCCAGGGCGATCGCCGAGGGCCGCTTCAAGGACCAGATCCTTCCGGTGACCCTGAAGTCGCGCAAGGGCGACACGATCTTCGACACCGACGAGCACGTCCGCGGCGACATCACCGCCGAGGGCCTCGCCAAGCTGCGTGCCGTGTTCAAGAAGGACGGCAGCGTCACCGCCGGCAACGCGTCGGGTATCAACGATGGCGCCGCCGCCGTGGTGTTGGCCGAGGCCTCGGCCGCCGCGGCGTCCGGTGCGACCCCGATGGGCCGCCTGGTCTCCTACGGCTTCGCCGGCGTCGACCCGAAGATCATGGGCGAGGGTCCGATCCCGGCGGTCAAGATCGCGCTGGATCGTGCCGGCCTGAGCGTCGGCGACCTCGACGTCATCGAGTCGAACGAGGCGTTCGCCGCGCAGGCGCTGGCCGTCTGCAAGGGTCTCGACTTCGACCCGGCCAAGACCAACCCGAACGGCGGTGCGGTCGCGCTCGGTCACCCGATCGGCGCCACCGGCGCGATCCTGACCGTCAAGTGCCTCTACGAGCTCAAGCGCGTCGGCGGCAAGTACGGCCTGGTGACGATGTGCATCGGCGGTGGCCAGGGGATCGCCGCGATCTTCGAGAATCTCTGAGCCGACGCCAGTCCACCTCCCGAAGGTGGGTGAAAATCACGGGGGCGGGGCCGCAAGGTCTCGCCCCCGTCTCGTTATGGCTTCGCCATCAGAGGAAATCGGCCAGCATCTCGGCGAGGTAGTCGCCCCAGTTGCTCGGTAGCGGTTCGCTCAGCTCCAGCGAGCGTGCGAAGTCGACCTCGAACAGCTGGCCGACGAGCGCGTCGACCGCGGGAGGATGCGAGGTCGCGAGATTCAGCTCCTTGTTCACACGCAGGCTCAGGTAGTCGAAGTTCGCCGAGCCGAAGCAGGCCCAACCGTCGTAGACCGCGGCCTTGACGTGTGACATGCCGGGGCAGATGTAGACCCGCACCCCGTGACGCAGCAGCGCGTTCGCGGCCAGCACGTTGCTGCGGCTGATCAGGCCGCTGTCGCTCGCCGTCGGCATGATCACACGCACATCGACGCCCCGCCGTCGCGCCTTGACCAGCTCGTGGACCACGGTGTCGCTGGTCAGGTAGGCGTTCTGGATGTAGATCCGCCTGCGTGCCGAGCGCATCGCGGCGACCTGGGCGCGCAGGATCTGTGGCTCGCCCGGGCGGGTGAAGAGGACGCGTACCGGGTAGAGCTCGGGATCGACCGCGGGTCGGTCATGGTCGCCGCGGTAGATCAGGCGCTGCAGGTCGCCCAGCAGCCCCTCGCCACGCCACGACTTCTCGAAGTCCTCCTCGATCAGGCCGACCACCGGTCCCTGGACCTCGACCATCATGTCGTGCCAGTCGTAGCGGTACTCGCGGCCGATGTTCATGCCGCCGATGAACGCGGTCTCGCCGTCGACGACGATCGACTTGCTGTGATCGCCCATCAGCCAGGCATTGCGCAGCACGCGCACGTCGATCCGTGAGCCGTCACGCAGGTAGCTGACCACCGACCATGGCGCGGCGTGTGATGGGGGAACCGAGGGCGACGAGGCCTGTGCCCCGGCGATGGTGCCCAGCCCATCGATCAGCACGCGGACATCCACCGCCTGCGAGCGCGTCTTGAGCAGGTCGGCGACCTGCAACGCGTAGTCGTCGTTGTCGAAGATGTAGAGACGCAGGTCGATGCGCCGTTCGGCCCGCTGCAGCGCCTCGAACAACCGTGGGAAGAACGCCGCACCGTCGACCAGGTAGCTCAGTCGGCCGCGGCTGCGTGTCGCGCCGACCAGTTCGTCGAGCTCGGCCTCCCAGGCCGCGAGATCCATTCCGGGTCCACCGTTGGGTGGAGGCGCCTGCTCGCTGCCCAGGAGCGCCAGGGTCGTCGGCTTGATGAGGTCGGGCGCGGTCTGTGCGAGCAGCGTGAACAGGCGCGCCAGGGACGACACCGGGCTGTCGAGAGGCGCCTGCAGATGGCTGGTGACGGTATGGCCGAAGGTTTTGGCCAGGGTGACGAGCTGCGGCGTCCCGGCGGCGTGTGCGACCAGGCTGGCATCGTGCAGGAAACGGAACATACCGTCAGAGGTGTCGACCAGCACGAACGGGTAGCCGAACGACGAGACGTCGCCGGTCAGGAACAGCAGCCGGTCTCCATGCGTTTCCCGACCGCGCGAGCCGAGGTGCTGCCCGGCACGTACCAGGAGTTCACCGAAGGAGTAGCTTGCCGCGACCTCGATGTCGTTCGGCTTCATGACCATCGGGACGCTCCGCACCTGGCCGCCGGCGTCGCGGTAGGTGAACAGCTCCTCGACCAAAAGCACGTCCACGACTACGCCCCGGTCGTTTTCGGCGGGCAGCAGGGAGGCCATGGTCGTCGTCAGCAACGCGCTCCAGCGGTCGCTGTCGAGCACCTCGACCGCTTCGGCGTTGCGGACCGCAGCATCCCAGCGTCGGTCAGGCAGTGGCTCGAGTCGCCCGATGAGCGTGTGATCCGGCGCGGGCGAGGTGCCGCTTGGTTCGAGTTCGCCGATCATCGTGACGCGCGTTCCGTCGAGGCGGTAACCGATGTAGAGGCTCGCGCCGTCGCTGAAGGCCGTTACCTCGCGTGGTGTGGCGTCCAATCGCTCGACGGGCGACGGTTCCCCGGGCGGTGACTCCTGGGCCTCGACGACGCTGCTCATGGGTTGTCCGGCACAGCCCGCGAGCAGGCCCAGCGTCAGCGCGGTCAGCAACCAGTTCCTGGCGTCTCGCCCTGAGCCGGAGCGCCGTGACAACGGAACGCGCTCAGCGCGCAGCGGCGTCGCGCTGGGCGGCGCCAGACAGCCGGGATGCGAGCAGCCTCGAGAATCCGAGCCCGGGGCAGATGCCGCTGAGGGCGGCAATGGGAAAGAACAGGGCCGGCACGTAGAGGATCCAGCTGGCCACGCCGAATCCGGTATGCCACAGGCCGAGCCACAGGATCAGGCCCGATACGGCGAAAAAGATACGCAGTTCGACCGGTGCCCTGAACAGATCCATGGCAGCGCTCCCTGGTGGCCCGATACCACGAGCTTAGCCGGTCCCCTTGGCCAGACAAGTCGCCGCTCCGCCTATCCCGCCCGGTCGATTGTTGCCCTGGCGTGTGGCTCGTTAAGATGCATCCTCGTCCATCTCCCACCAATCCGGATGCTCATGGAACACGACTTCTGGCATCGGCGCTGGCGCAAGAACGAGATCGGCTTCCATCAGGAGTCGATCAATCCGCATCTGCTCGAGCACTGGCCCGCTCTAGGTGTCGCCTCCGAGGCATGCGTATTCGTGCCACTGTGCGGCAAGAGCCGCGACATGCGCTGGTTGCGCGACCGGGGACACACGGTCGTCGGTATCGAACTGAGCCAGAAGGCCGTCGAGGCGTTCTTCGCGGAGGAAGAACTGGCGCCCGAGCGCGCGAAACAGGGCGCGGTCGATGCCTGGAAGGCGGACGGCTACACGCTGCTGTGCGGTGATTTCTTCGCCCTGCGTCCCGGTGATCTCGGCCCGGTCGCGGCGATCTACGACCGCGCATCGCTGATCGCGTTGCCGCCACCGATGCGCGTGCGCTACGCGGCGCACCTGCGCGGGTTGTTGCCGGCGGGGCTGCCGTCGCTGCTGGTCAGGTGGCCGTAGTCGCCGCTGATCAGCTGGTCGA
>CBDTVS010000060.1:0-7956 GCA_965364245.1 uncultured Gammaproteobacteria bacterium
GGCGGCGTCGCGATCGCCGAGATGGTGTCGCCGGACGCGGGAGCGTTCACACCCGCCCTGGTATCACGCCTTCGCGCCCGCCTCGACGCGGCGGATGATCAGCCACTGCTGCAGGATCGACAGCAGGTTGTTGACCACCCAGTAGAGGACCAGGCCCGACGGGAAGAACAGGAACATGGCGGTAAAGACGAATGGCAGCGCCATCATGATCTTGGCTTGCATCGGATCCGCTGGCGGCGGATTGAGCTTCTGCTGCACGAACATCGACGCGCCCATGATCAGTGGCAGCACGAAGAACGGGTCCTTGGTCGACAGGTCGTTGATCCACAGGATCCAGGGCGCCTGGCGCAGTTCAACGCTCTCGAGAAGCACCCAGTACAGCGCGATGAAGACCGGGATCTGGATCAGGATCGGCAGGCAGCCACCGAGCGGATTGATCTTCTCCTTCTTGTAGATCTCCATCATCGCCTGCTGCAGGCGCTGCTTGTCGTCGCCGTAGCGCTCGCGCAGCGAGGTCAGCTTCGGCTGCATCTTGCGCATGTTGGCCATCGAGCGGTAGCTGGTCTCGGAGAGCTTGTAGAACGCGATCTTGATCAGCAGCGTCAGCAGGATGATGGTCCAGCCCCAGTTGCCGACCACGCCGTGGATCTTGTCCATCAGCCAGTAGATCGGCTGCGCGATGAAGGTCAGCACACCGTAGTCGACGGTCAGCACCAGCCCCTCGGCGACATTCTCCAGGCGCGCCTGCTCCTTCGGACCGACGTAGAGCTGGGTGGCCAGCGTGGCGCTGGCCCCGGGCTCGACACGCTCGCTCGGCGAGATCAGCCGCAGCAGGTAACGACCGCCGTCGACGAACTTGCTCTCGTAGCGGTTGGTCTGCTCCGGTGCCGGGATCCACGCGGCGAGGAAGTAGTGCTGGATCATCGCCGCCCAGCCGTGATCGATGTCGCGACTCAGCTTGGCCGACGCGAGGTCGTCGAAATCGATCTTCTGGTACTTGTCCTCGGGGTCGTAGATGACGCCGCCGGTGTAGGTGTAGATGAACGCCTGCCCATCGTCCTGCGGCTGCGTGCGCTGCAGCTGACGGTACTGGCTCAGGTCGATCGCCTCGTCACCGCGGTTGGTCACCACGAACGCGACGTCGACCAGGTAGCTGTCGCGCTTGAACACGAAGCGCTTCTCGACCTCGAGGCCGGCCGGGCTGGTCCAGCGCAGCGGCACCACCAGCGTGTCGGCGCCGTCGGGCAGCACGAATTCGCTCTGCGGGGCGGTGAACTGCGCGGTGTGGTTCGGCGCCTCGCCGGAGGCGGCGAGCAGTCCCGACTGGGCGATGTGGAACAGGCCAGCGCTGTCGTCGAGCAGGCGGAACGGCACATCGGGCTGGTCGAGACTGACCGGGTAGGTGGGCAGGTCGACGCGGCGTACGTCGCCGCCGCGCGTGCTGATCTCGACCACCAGGCGGTCGGTGACCACGCGCACGGTGGCGCCGCGCTCCGCCTGCGGTGTCTCCTGTCCGGGGACCGTGCCGGGCAGCGCAGCATCGGGTCCCAGCGCCGTGGCGCTCGGCACGCTGCCGTCAACCGGGGCGCTCTGCGCGGTCGCGGCGCCCTCCTGCGCGGCCTGCGGCGCGGGTCCGTAGTCCTGCATCCACGCCTGGTACAGCAGCAGCATGACCAGCGCGAGGCTCATGAACAGGAACAGGCGGATGTTATCCATGGTGGTGTTGCTTTCCGATCGGGTCGGGTACAGGGTCGACGCCGCCCGCATGCCACGGGTGGCAACGCAGCAGGCGACGCAGACCGAGCCAGCTGCCGGTCAGCGCGCCATGGCGCGCCACGGCCTCGTGGGCGTACTGGGAACAGGTGGGATAGAAACGGCAATGGTTGCCGAGCCAGGGGCTCAGCAGCAGACGGTAGCCGCGGATCAGCAGGAGGAGGAGGCTTTGCATTTCTCGTGCAGCCGTTTCCAGTGGCGGGCCAGCGAGGCGCTCAGTTCGTTGTTGCCACGCTTGGCCAGGCCCTGCCGACCGAGGACCACGATGTCGAGCGATCCGAGATCGACCTGGTGGTGACGGAAGCTCTCGCGGACGACGCGCTTGACCCGGTTGCGTGCCACGGCGAGGCGGGCATGCTTGCGCGCGATGGCCAGGCCGAGTCGCGGTCCGTCACCGTCGTTCGGACGGGCGAGCACCGTGAAACAGTCGTCGACGGAGCGGCTGGCACGGGCGAAGACCCGGTCGAAGTCGCGCCGCGTGAGCAGCCGTGCGCGCTTCGGAAAACCGGGCGGCGGCGCCGACAACGCCCGCGGGTCAGACCGTCAGCCGTGCCCGGCCCTTGGCCCGGCGTGCATTGATCACCTTGCGCCCGCCACGCGTGCGCATGCGTGCCCGAAACCCATGGTCGCGTTTCCGCTTCAGGTTGCTCGGCTGGAAGGTTCTTTTCATCTCTCAACCCCGTGGCGCCGGCGATGCACGCCGGTCATCCGGTCAACTGCCAAGGAAAAGCACGCAACCCTACCCGGACACCCGTTTTTTGTCAACATTCGCAACCGTTTACGGACCCTCGCCAAGGCCTGTGGATAACTGCTCACGGGCGGTGTACCCTAGCGCGGTCCGGGCCCTAGCAGAACCCAAGCAGAACGCGCCTCGTCACCTATCCGGTCGGGACGTGGCGAGGGCCGCGATTCGCCCGGCAGGGGATCCTTTCGCGCATGCACGACAAACTCTGGCAGCGTTGCTGTGCCGAGCTCGAGGGCGGGTTGCCGTCCCAGCAGTTCAACGCGTGGATCCGCCCGCTGCAGGCGGTCGAGGCACCCGGCGAACTGCGCCTGCTGGCCCCCAACCGCTACGTGCGTGACACCATCCTCGAGCGCTACTGCTCCGACATCGAGCGACTGCTCAAGCGCTTCGCCCCCGACGGCACCCCTCGCCTGAGCGTCGATATCGGTTCGAACGTCGCTGCCGCGCCGCAGGTCACCTCGGCGCCGTCCAGCACGCCGCGCCCCGGCTACACCAGTCGCCTGAACCCCGAGTTCACCTTCGAGAGCTTCGTCGAGGGCAAGTCGAACCAGGTCGGACGCGCAGCGGCCGTGCAGGTCGCGCAACACCCGGGGACCTCGTACAACCCGCTGCTGATCTACGGCGGCACCGGGCTCGGCAAGACCCACCTGATGCACGCCATCGGCAACCTGATGCTCGAGCTCAATCCGGGCAGCACGGTCAGCTACCTGCACTCCGAACGCTACGTGGCGGACATGGTCAAGGCGCTGCAGCACAACACCATCAACGAGTTCAAACGCTACTACCGCTCGCTGAACGCGCTGCTGATCGACGACATCCAGTTCTTCGCCGGCAAGGAACGCTCGCAGGAGGAGTTCTTCCACACCTTCAACACGCTGCTCGACAACCGCCAGCAGGTGATCCTGACCTGCGACCGCTACCCGAAGGAGGTCGATGGGCTCGAGGACCGCCTGAAATCGCGTTTCGGCTGGGGCCTGACGGTCGCCATCGAACCGCCCGAGCTGGAGACGCGGGTCGCGATCCTGATGAGCAAGGCGCAGCAGAGTGGCCTGCAGCTGCCGCACGAGGTGGCGTTCTTCATCGCCAAGCGCATCCGCTCCAACATCCGCGAACTCGAGGGCGCGCTGCGCCGCGTCACCGCCAACGCCCACTTCACCGGGCGGCCGATCACCGTCGATTTCGCCAAGGACGCACTGCGCGACCTGCTCGCACTGCAGGACCGCCTGGTCACCATCGAGAACATCCAGCGCACCGTCGCCGAGTACTACAAGATCCGCATCAGCGACCTCTCCTCGGCCAAGCGCTCGCGCTCGATCGCGCGGCCGCGCCAGGTGGCGATGGCCCTGTCCAAGGAGCTGACCAACCACAGTCTGCCGGAGATCGGCGACGCCTTCGGCGGCCGCGATCACACCACGGTGCTGCACGGCTGCCGCAAAATCGCCGAGCTGCGCAAGGACGACGCCAAGATCAGCGAGGATTACACCAACCTGCTGCGAATCCTGACGACATGATGTTGAAAGGATGTGGATAACTATGGAAAAGTTTCCGGAATCGCTGTTATGCACAATTCATCCACAGCTGATCCAAGGCTTGCAAACGCCCTGACCAGCCCGGTTATGATTTACACAAGTAATTGATAGTAAAAAGAATATCTGGCTTATCCACAGAATAGTGGCCGCCTAATAATCTTAATTGGAGTTTGTATAAAGGGTTTATCAATTATGAAGTTCGAGATCACCAAGGAAGAACTCCTGCGTCCCCTCCAGCAGGTCAGCGGCGTGGTCGAGCGACGCCAGACGTTGCCGATCCTCTCCAACGTGCTCGTGGTTGCCGAGGCCGATCGCATCGCCTTCACCGCGACCGACCTCGAGGTCGAGCTGCACGCCAGCCTCGAGCACCAGGTGGCGACCCCGGGGGTGACGACACTGCCGGCACGCAAGCTGATGGACATCTGTCGCAACCTACCCGACGGTGCCAAGCTGACGCTGACCGTCGAGGGTGAACGCGGCACGCTGAAATCGGGCCGCAGCCGCTTTACGCTGGCGACACTGCCCGCCGACGATTTTCCCAAGGTCGACGAAGTGGCCAGTACCCAGTCGGTCGCGTTGCCCCAGGCCACGCTGCGCCGACTGATCGATGCGACCCATTTCGCCATGGCCCAGCAGGACGTGCGCTATTACCTCAATGGCCTGATGCTCGAGCTGGCCGGCTCGCGACTGCGTGCGGTGGCCACCGACGGACACCGGCTCGCGCTTGCCGACATCGATGCGGAGCTGAAGATCGAGGAGCCGGTGCAGGTGATCGTGCCGCGCAAGGGTATCTCGGAGCTGCTGCGCCTGCTCGAGGAGAGCGACGAGCCGGCACAGGTCGAACTCGGCAGCAACCACGTGCGGGTCGCATTGCCCGGCATCGTGTTCACCTCCAAGCTGATCGACGGCCGTTTCCCCGACTACGAGCGTGTGATCCCGGCCGACAGCGGCCATCCGATCAGCGCCGACTGCGGCGTGCTGCGCCACGCGCTGCTGCGCACCTCGATCCTCTCCAACGAGAAATACCGCGGCATCCGCTTCCAGCTCGAGACCAACAACCTGCGCATCCTGGCGCACAATCCCGAGCAGGAAGAGGCGGAGGAGGAGATCGAGGTCGTCTACGACGGGGCCCCGCTGGAGATCGGCTTCAACGCGAACTACATCATCGACGCCCTGTCGTCGATCCGCACCGAGCAGGTGGTGATGAACATCACCGACTCGAGCAGCAGCTGCCTGCTGACCCCGGACGGCGATGCCAGCTGCCGCTACGTGGTCATGCCGATGCGCCTGTGACCGGTCGCCCACGCTGAATCCAACCCCGGGAGGCCCAGGTGCGGCTGACCCGCTGTAGCGTTCGCGACCTGCGCATTATCGCCGCGGCGGAGTTCGAGCCCGGCCCGCACCTCAACCTGGTCATCGGGCCGAACGCGAGTGGCAAGACCAGCCTGCTCGAGGCGCTGTACCTGCTCGGCCGCGGTCGCGGTCTGCGCCAGCGTCACGGCGAACGCCTGATTCGCGAGGGTTGCGAGCGGTTGCGGGTCACGGCCGAGTTGCTCGCAGAGGGCGGTCGACGCCGGCCGATCGGTGTCGAACGCGGTCCCGACGGCCTGCAGATGCGCCTCGACGGACGCCCGCTGCGCAGTGCCCTGGAGCTTTCGACGGCGTTGCCGCTGCAGTACCTGCACCCCGACATCCATCAGCTCGTCCTGGCCGGGCCGGGGCTACGACGCCAGTTCCTCGACCGCGGAGTGTTCCACGTGGAACCTCGGTTCCTGGCCAGCTGGCGTCGCTACCAGCGCGCGCTGCGCCAGCGCAACGCCGCGCTCAAGTCCGGCGGACCGATCGATGCGTGGGACGGCGAGCTGGCTGAGCAGGGCCAACAGCTCGACACCCAGCGCCGCGACTATCTCGCCGGCGTCGAACCGCGGCTGCGCAAGCACGTGTCGCGTCTGCTGGGCCGCGATGACGTCGGCCTGGTCTACCGTCGCGGCTGGAACGCGAGCCAGCCGCTTGCCGCGGTACTGCGCGACTCGCGTGAGTCGGATCGGCGCCAGGGCTTCACCGGTCGTGGTGCCCATCGCTGTGATTTCGCGCTGACGCTGGGTGAGACGCCGATCCGCGATCGTGTCTCGCGCGGCCAACAGAAGTTACTGCTCTGTGCGCTGCAGCTGGCCCAGGCCGAGTGGCAGCGCGAATTGACCGGCAGTGCCGGCCTGCTGCTGGTCGACGATCTGCCGGCAGAACTCGATGCGCGGCACCGGACCGGCCTGCTCGAGAGCCTCGCGGCGCTGGAAGCCCAGGTCTTCGTCACCGCCACCGATGTTGCCCTCGTCGAGCAGGCCGTGGACCGCGCGAAACTGTTTCACGTGGAACACGGCGAGCTGACCTGAAATGGTATGATTCACCGATCATCAACCAGGGCCGTTCGCGGCCTGCCAGCGGCGGCTCGGACCCCGGCTCAAACCGCACCCGAAACACGCCACCGGCCCAGGACGACAACATGAGCGGCAGCAAGGACTACACCTCCTCGAACATCAAGGTGCTGAAGGGCCTGGACGCGGTGCGCAAGCGTCCCGGCATGTACATCGGCGACACCGATGACGGCACCGGTCTGCACCACATGGTGTTCGAGGTGGTCGACAACGCGATCGACGAGGCGCTAGCCGGGTACTGCAGTCGCATCACCGTCACGGTCCATGCCAACGAGTCGGTCACGGTCACCGACGACGGACGCGGCATCCCGGTCGACATGCACCCGGAGGAGGGGCGTTCCGCGGCCGAGGTGATCATGACCGTGCTGCACGCCGGTGGGAAGTTCGACGACAACTCCTACAAGGTCTCGGGTGGCCTGCACGGGGTCGGTGTCTCGGTGGTCAACGCGCTCTCGGAGACCCTCGAGCTGACCATCTGGCGCGACGGCCAGATGCACCAGCAGCGCTACACGCTGGGCGAGCCCGATGCGCCGCTCCAGGTGACCGGGGCCACCGAGGAGTCCGGCACCAAGGTACGTTTCCGCCCGAGCCCGGTCATCTTCACCAACATCGAGTTCCACTACGACATCCTCGCCAAGCGTCTGCGCGAGCTGTCGTTCCTTAACTCCGGGGTGCGTATCGAACTGACCGACGAACGAACCGGCAAGCAGGACGTGTTCGAGTATGTCGGCGGCATCCGCGCCTTCGTCGAGCACTTGAACCGCAACAAGACGCCGCTGCATCCGAACGTCTTTCACTACAACCTCGATCGCGACGGGATCGGCGTCGAGATCGCCATGCAGTGGAACGATTCCTACCAGGAAAACATCTTCTGCTTCACCAACAACATCCCGCAGCGCGACGGTGGCACCCACCTGGCCGGCTTTCGCAGCGCGCTCACGCGCACCCTGAACCAGTACATCGAGCAGTCCGGGCTCGCCGGTAAGCACAAGGTCGCGACCACCGGTGACGATGCCCGCGAAGGCCTGACCGCGGTGCTGTCGGTCAAGGTGCCCGACCCGAAGTTTTCGTCACAGACCAAGGACAAGCTGGTTTCGTCGGAAATCAAGGGGATAGTCGAGTCGATCGTCGGCGAACACCTCAAGGATTTTCTCGAGGAGAATCCGGCCGACGCGAAGTCGATAACCGGCAAGATCATGGAAGCGGCGAGGGCACGCGAAGCAGCACGCAAGGCGCGTGAGATGACACGCCGCAAAGGCGCCCTGGATATAGCCGGTTTGCCCGGCAAACTGGCCGACTGCCAGGAGAAGGATCCGGCGCTTTCGGAAATCTACCTGGTCGAGGGTGATTCTGCGGGTGGTTCGGCGAAACAGGGGCGCAACCGTAAAACCCAGGCCATTCTTCCGCTGAAAGGCAAGATCCTGAACGTCGAGAAGGCCCGTTTCGACAAGATGCTGCAATCTGCCGAGGTCGGAAC
>CBDTVS010000061.1:0-7854 GCA_965364245.1 uncultured Gammaproteobacteria bacterium
CGGCGGCGCCGGCCTCGATCATCGCCTTCATCAGCTCGAAGGCGTTGAGCACGCCACCGAAGCCGGCCTCGGCGTCGGCGACGATCGGCGCGAAGTAGTCGACGAAGCCCTCGTCACCCGGGTTCTTGCCCTCCTGCACCTGGATCTGGTCGCAGCGCTGCAGCGAGTTGTTGATGCGACGCACCACCTGCGGCACCGAGTTGGCCGGGTAGAGCGACTGGTCGGGGTACATCTCGCCGGCGATGTTGGCGTCGCCCGCGACCTGCCAGCCCGACAGGTAGATCGCCTTGAGGCCGGCCTTGACCTGCTGCATCGCCTGGTTGCCGGTCAGCGCGCCCAGCGCGTTGACGAACGGCTCCTCGTTGATGCGCTGCCAGAGCTTCTCGGCGCCCTTGCTGGCCAGGGTGTATTCGATCGGCAGCGAGCCACGCAGCTTCACCACTTCCTCGGCGCCGTAACCGCGCTTGACGCCCTTCCAACGCGGGCTCTCCGCCCACTCCTTCTCCAGCTGCTGAATGGCCTGCTCTCTGCTCATGTTCATCGCCTCGTGTTTCGTGGTTTGGGACAGGTCGACCGAGCCTAATGCTGCATCGCAACACCGCGCAACACCCAACCTACAATTAACCGATATGGGTCAATAAAAATTCATGATACCCCATGACGAGCCGATGACAAGTAGCCAAATCTTTCTATGAGGAGATTAGAAAAATTTTATGGCCAGGCCCCGGCAGGACGCCAAGTGCCTGGCCATATTGAGAAAAACCGGATCAGTGCGACATCAGCACCGGCACGGTCATCTGCTTCAGGATCTGCCGGGTCGCCCCGCCGAGCACCAGTTCACGCAGCCGGGCCTGGCCGTAGGCGCCCATTACGAGCAGGTCGGCACCGTCGTCGGCGACCACCGACAGGAACATGTCGCCGGCATCGATGTCGCGCGCCGAGAGCGTCTGCGCCTCGGCGCGGATGCCGTGGCGCGACAGGTGCAGGCAGATGTCGGCGCTCGGCAGGTCGCCGTGGATGCGCCCGCCGTCGCTCGGGTTGAGCGCCAGCACGTTGACCCGCTTGGCGTCGGTCAGCAGCGGGATGGCGTCGTTGACCGCACGCACCGACTCGCGCGAACCGTTCCAGGCCACCAGCACCCGCTCGCCGAGCTTCTTGAACTCGCCGGCGTAAGGCACCACCAGCACCGGCCGGCCGCCGCCGAGCACCACGCTCTCGGCGAGATCGTCGGGCACGCTGCCGTCGTCCTTGCCGCTGTCGTGCTGGCCGACCACGACGAGGTCGGCGTGGCGCGCGTTGATCAGCAGGTTCTCGGTGACCAGGTCGGTCGAGCTGCGGCAGTCGGCGCTGCGGAACTCGGCCGACAGCCCGGCCGCGCCGGTCGCCTGCTCGAAGCGCTGCTGCGACTCCTCGCGCTGCTTGTCGATCTCGCGCTGGTGACCGCTCGAGAGGTTCGGCAGGTTGCCGAAGGCGCGCGCGAACAGCGCCGTCAGGTGCGCCTCGTGGCGCTGCGCCAGCCGAACCGCGATATCCATGCGCCGCGCGCAGGCCGGGGTGTTGTCGACGTGGACCAGGATGTCCTTGATCGCCATCGCTATCGCTCCTCCATGGGGTGGCGGCAGCGCCGCCGGGCCCGGGTGTTGTTATGTTGCACGCGGGCCTGCCGCCCGGACGTGCACGCCAAGATACTCGCCGCGCATGGTCGGCATCAACCGCACCGCGCCGCGGCCCGGCTCACATGCTGCGCCGGTACTGGCCACCGACCTCGAACAGCGCCTGGGTGATCTGGCCGAGCGAGCAGACGCGCACCGCGTCGACCAGCACCTCGAACAGGTTCTCGTTGCGCACCGCGGCCTGCTGCAGGCGCGCGATCATCTCTTCGGCCTCCCCGCCATGCCGGTCCTGGAAGGCGCGCAGGCGATCGATCTGGCTGCGCTTCTCCTGCTCGGTCGAGCGCGCGAGTTCGATCACGGTCGGCGTGCCGTCACCGTGCGGGTTGCGGAAGGTGTTGACGCCGATGATCGGCAGCGAGCCGTCGTGCTTCTTCTGCTCGTAGTGGAGCGACTCGTCCTGGATCTTGCCACGCTGGTAACCGGTCTCCATCGCGCCGAGCACGCCGCCGCGTTCGGCGAGGCGCTCGAACTCCTTGAGCACTGCCTCCTCGACCAGGTCGGTCAGCTCGTCGATGATGAAGCTGCCCTGGTTCGGGTTCTCGTTCTTCGCCAGCCCCCACTCGTTGTTGATGATCAGCTGGATCGCCAGTGCACGGCGCACCGACTCCTCGGTCGGCGTGGTCACCGCCTCGTCGTAGGCGTTGGTGTGCAGGCTGTTGGTGTTGTCGTAGGTGGCGATCAGCGCCTGCAGCGTGGTGCGCACGTCGTTGAACGCCATCTCCTGGGCGTGCAGCGAGCGGCCCGAGGTCTGGGTGTGGTACTTGAGCTTCTGGCTGCGCTCGTTGGCGCCGTAGCGGTAGCGCATCGTGGTCGCCCAGATGCGCCGCGCGACCCGTCCCATCACCGAGTACTCCGGGTCCATGCCGTTGGAGAAGAAGAACGACAGGTTGGGCGCGAAATCGTCGATGTGCATGCCGCGCGCGAGATAGGTCTCGACGTAGGTGAAGCCGTTGGCCAGCGTGAAGGCGAGCTGGCTGATCGGGTTCGCCCCCGCCTCGGCGATGTGGTAGCCGGAGATCGACACCGAGTAGAAGTTGCGCACCCGGTGGTGCACGAAGTACTCCTGGATGTCGGCCATCATCTTGAGCGCGAACTCGGTCGAGAAGATGCAGGTGTTCTGGCCCTGGTCCTCCTTGAGGATGTCGGCCTGCACGGTGCCACGCACGTTCTCGAGCACCCAGGCGCGGATCTTCTCGATCTCGTCGTCGGTCGGCTGGCGACCGTTCTGCTGCTCGAACTTGGCGAGCTGCTGGTCGATGGCGGTGTTGAGGAACATCGCCAGGATGGTCGGCGCCGGGCCGTTGATGGTCATCGACACCGAGGTGGTCGGGTCGCACAGGTCGAAGCCGTCGTAGAGCACCTTGAGGTCGTCGAGGGTCGCGATCGACACGCCCGAGTTGCCGACCTTGCCGTAGATGTCGGGGCGCTCGTCGGGGTCGTTGCCGTAGAGCGTCACCGAGTCGAACGCGGTCGACAGCCGCTTGGCCGCGGAGTGCTCGGAGAGCTTCTTGAAGCGGCGGTTGGTGCGGAATGCGTCGCCCTCACCGGCGAACATGCGTGTCGGGTCCTCGCCCTCGCGCTTGAAGGCGAACACGCCGGCGGTGTACGGGAAGCTGCCGGGCACGTTCTCGAGCATCATCCAGCGCAGCAGCTCGCCGTGGTCTTCCCAGCGCGGCAGCGCCACCTTGGGAATGTGCGTGCCGGAGAGCGTGGTGTGGGTCAGCGCGGTGCGGATCTCGCGGTCGCGGATCTTGACGACATATTCATCACCCGAGTAGCTCTCGCGCACCTTCGGCCACATGTCGACCAACTTGCGCGCGTGCGCATCGAACGCGGTCTCGACCCTTTCCAGCAGGCCGTCGACGTCGTCGGTCGCCTTGCCCTCGGCCGCCAGCAGGTCGCGGGTCGCGAGCAGCTGTTGGCGGCGCCGCGCGATGCCGACCTGCTTGTCGACCTCGGCGTGGTAGCCGCGCACCGTCTCGGCGATCTCGGCGAGGTAGCGCACGCGCGCCGGCGGGATGATCGCGGTGCGCACCGACGAGGCGCGCACGCCGACCGGGGCGAGCCGCCCCTCGGCCTCCACCGTCAGTCCCTTGTCGGCCAGGCGGCCACGCAGCGCATGGTAGAGCGCGGTGACGCCGTCGTCGTTGAAGCGCGCGGCGATGGTGCCGAACACCGGCATCTCGTCGACCGGCGTGGTGAACGCCTCGCGGTTGCGCTGCAGCTGCTTGGAGACGTCGCGCAACGCGTCCTCGGCCCCCTTGCGGTCGAACTTGTTGATCGCGACCAGGTCGGCGAAATCGAGCATGTCGATCTTCTCGAGCTGGCTTGCGGCGCCGAACTCGGGGGTCATGACGTAGAGCGCGCAGTCGACCGCGCCGACGATCGCCGCGTCGCCCTGGCCGATGCCGGGCGTCTCGACGACCACCAGGTCGAAGCCGGCCACCTTGCACGCCGCGACCACGTCGGGCAGGCAGGGCGGCACCTCGCTGCCGGCGCTGCGCGTCGCCATCGAGCGCAGGTAGACCGACGGGCCGTCGATGGCGTTCATGCGGATGCGGTCACCGAGCAGCGCCCCGCCGCTCTTGCGCCGCGACGGATCGACGGCGACCACCGCCACCTGCAAGCGATCGGCCTGGTCGAGGCGCAGTCTGCGGATCAGCTCGTCGGTCAACGACGACTTGCCGGCGCCGCCGGTGCCGGTGATACCGAGCACGGGCACCGCCTTGGCTTTCGCTGCCGCCTTCTGCAGTTCGCCGCGCAGCGTGTCGTCGACCCGCTCCTCCTCGAGCGCGGTGATGAAGCGCGCCAGCGCACGGCGGTCGCCGGCATGCAGGCTGTCGAGCCCCTCGGGCGCGGGCGCAACCGGCTGCGCGCGGCAGTCGTCGATCATCGCCTGGATCATGCCCTGCAGGCCGAGGCTCTGGCCGTCCTCGGGCGAAAAGATGCGCGCGACGCCGTAGTCGTGCAGCTCCTTTATCTCGTCAGGCACGATCACCCCGCCACCGCCGCCGTAGACGCGGATGTTCTCGCCGCCGCGCTCGCGCAGCAGGTCGATGGCGTACTTGAAGAACTCGACGTGACCGCCCTGGTAGGAGCTGATGGCGATGCCGTGAGCGTCCTCCTGCAGCGCCGCGTTGACGATCTCCTCGACCGAGCGGTTGTGACCGAGGTGGATCACCTCGACGCCGCCCGCCTGCAGGATGCGGCGCATGATGTTGATCGACGCGTCGTGGCCGTCGAACAGGCTCGCGGCGGTGACGAAACGCAGCGGGGCCTGCGCCTCCTGCGCGGGGTCGGGGTGCTTCAGGGCCGTGGTGCTCATCGGGTGGTTTCCTCGGGCAGTTCGCGAGGCGCCGGCAGGCGCTCGCGCATGGTCAGTTTCAAAGTCTCGTGCATCGCGGCGATGCGCGCCCGGGCGTCGGGCTGCACCAGCCACTGGTAGACGATGCCGACGATCGCGCCGCAGAAGTGGTCGGCGAGCCCCTCGGCATCGACCCCGGGGTCGATCTCGCCGGCGTCGATGCCGCCGCGGATCCAGGCCAGCACGTCACGGCGGCGCCGCTCGTGGACGCGCTCGATCACCTGCTTGACGCCGGACTGCGGGCCGATCGACTCGAACCAGAGCACGTAGAGGGCGCGCACGTGCTCGGGCGCCTCGGCGATGAAGCGCGCATGGGCGTCGAGCGCCGCCTCGATGGCGGCGATGCCGACCTTGCCGCGGGTCACCGTGGTCAGCTCCTGCAACCACGCCTCGCCCACCGCCTTGACGACGAAGCCGAACAGCCCCTCCTTGGAGCCGAAGCGGTAGCCGGCCAGGCCGCGGCTGTAGCCGGCCTGCTCGCCGACCTCCTTGAGGGTGGTGCCAGCGGTGCCGCGCTGGCCGATCAGCGCCACTGCGGCGTCGAGCATGCGCGCGTCGGAGCGCGCGGTGCGCTCGGCCTGGGTGCGGCGCTGGGCCGGTGCGCGGCGCGACGGTTCACGGATGGCGGTTTCCATGACGGCCAAGGTAACTTACTTGTTTGAGACAAGCAAGTGGTTTCGAGCAGCCTCAGGTCGCGTGGAAACGGTGCACCCCGTCGGCCCCGATCTCGCGGCGCAACCGCCCCTGGTGCCAGAGGTGGCTGAGGTGGGCGATCGCCTCGCCCATCGCGAAACGCAGCTGGTGCAGGTCGAGCTCGCGCCGGAACAGCACCGTCAGCAGGTCGGCCGCGGTCACCGGCCCGCTCGCGCAGGCCTCGAGCACCTCGGCGAGCCGTTCCTCGTGGTGGGCGCGCAGCGCGTCGATGCGTGCATGCAACCCTTCGAACACCAGGCCGTGCGAGGGCAACACCAGGGTCGCCGGGTCGAGTGCGGTGAAGCGCGCGAACGAGTCGAGATAGCAGCCGAGCGGGTCGCCCTCCGGTTCGGTGTGCCAGACGCCGATGTTGGTGGTGATCTTCGGCAATACCTGGTCGCCGGAGATCAGCAGCCGGTCCGCTGCGCAGTACAGCGAGGCGTGCTCCGGGGCGTGACCGTGGGCGACCACGATCCGCCAGCTGCGCGCCCCGATCACCAGCTCGTCGCCGTCGCGCAGCCGGTGGTACTGGCCCGGCAGCGACGGGACGCCGCGCCGGTAGGGGTTGCCGCGCCGGGTCAACGGCGCGAGCTTCTCCTCGGGCAGGCCGTGGTCGCGGAAGAAGCGGTCCTGGCGGGCGAAATCGCCGATGCCGCCGTCATGGAACACCCAGTTGGCCATGAAGAACTCACCCGCGGTCATCCACAGCGGGGCGTCGAGCTCGCTGCACAGCCAGTCGGCAAGGCCGACGTGGTCCGGGTGGAAATGGGTCACGACGACGCGGTGCACCGGGGCGTCGCCGACCACCGCGGCGAGGATCGCGCGCCAGTGGTCGCGCACCTCGTCGAGCGCATAGCCGGTGTCGACGATGGTCCAGCCGTCGCCATCGCGCAGCAGCCAGAGGTTGATGTGGTCGAGCGCGAACGGCAGCGGCATGCGCAGCCACCAGACGCCGTCGGCCACCTCGCGCGCCTCGCCCGGCGCGGGCACGCCCTCCATCGGGTAGCTCAGACTCTGCTGCTGCATGCTCGCTCCTCGTCGGGTCCTATCCCGGATCGGTAGTTTACGTTTACGTAAAGAGAAAGTAAGGTTGGGCGCGGAACAGGGGCACGGCATGGAAACGACCTACACCATCACCGAGTTGTCGCGGGAGTTCAACGTCACCCCGCGCGCGATCCGATTCTACGAGGATCAGGGCCTGCTCTCGCCAACCCGCGAGGGCCGGCGACGCATCTACAGCCGCCGCGACCGCGTCCGCCTGAAGCTGATCCTGCGCGGCAAGCGCCTCGGCTTCCAACTCAGCGAGACCCGCGCGCTGTTCGAACTCTACGACAGCGACCACGGCGCACTCGGCCAGATGCAGTACTTCCTCGAGAAGATCCACGAGCGTCGCGAGATCCTCGAGCAGCAGCGGCGCGACATCGAGGCGGTGCTGAGCGAGCTCGAGGTCGCCGAGCGCTCGGTGCGCGAATCGCTGCGCAGCAAGGACCAGGCCGCGACCCCGGCCTGAACCCGGCGCGGCCACGACCGCGCCCGACCGACGACCACCCCCGGAGCCCGCCATGGCCAACGAACCGCTTCGCCTAGAGACCGGCGCCGGCATCGCCCGGCTGACGCTGAACCGTCCCGAGATCCACAACGCCTTCGACGACGACCTGGTGCGCCGCCTGACCGAGACCCTGCGCGCCGTCGAGGCCGACCCGGCCGTGCGCGCCGTGGTCCTGGCGTCGACCGGCAAGAGCTTCTCGGCCGGTGCCGACCTGAACTGGATGAAGCGCATGGCCGGCTACTCCGAAGCGGAGAACCGCGCCGACGCGCAGGCGCTGGCCGAGATGCTGCGCACCCTCAATCGCCTCGCCAAGCCGACCGTGGCGCTGGTGCAGGGTGCCGCGTTCGGCGGCGGCGTCGGCCTGGTGGCGTGCTGCGACATGGTCGTCGCGGCCACGCCGGCGCGCTTCGCGCTGACCGAGGTGCGGCTCGGCATCCTGCCGGCGGTGATCAGCCCCTACGTGGTCGCCGCGATCGGCGAGCGCGCGTCGCGCCGCTACCTGCTGACCGCCGAGCGCTTCGATGCCGCCGAGGCGCATCGCCTCGGCCTGGTGCACACGGTGGTCGAACCCGACC
>CBDTVS010000062.1:0-7812 GCA_965364245.1 uncultured Gammaproteobacteria bacterium
CCGGGGTGAACTCCGGGGTGTGGTCGGCGACCAGCCGGTGGCCGCGCGCGATCAGGTCGAGTGCCAGCTCGCTCTTGCCGACGCCGCTGCTGCCGGTCAGCAGCACGCCGACCCCGAGCACCTCGATGAAGACGCCGTGCAGCGTCAGCCGGCGGGCCAGCAGGTCGAGCAGGTCGAAACCGAGCCGGTCGATCAGCTCGTCACAGCCGAGCCGCGACGAGATCAGGGCCGTGCCACCGGCCTCTGCCGCCTCGGCGATGGCCGGTGGCGGCGTGAGGCCGTCACTGACCAGCACCAGCACCGGGGCCGCGGCGAACAGCCTGGCGATGGTCGCGGTGCGCTCGTCGTCATCGAGAGCGGCCAGGTGCGCCAATTCGGTCGGCCCAAGCACCTGGACCGCTTTCGGGTTGATCAGGTTCAGGTGGCCGACCAGCAGCGCGGGCTGACGGGTCTCGCCTACCGCGATCTCGCGCGCACCGCCCGCCCGACCCGCGACCCACTGCAGTTCCAGGCGCTCGGCGAACGCGCTGTGCAGGTCGTCGACGGTCGGGCGTGCGCTCATGCCATGGCCCTGTCCGGCCTCCATTCGGTGAGGAGTTCGTAGAGTGCCTTCGGGTCGCTGGCGCGAATCCGTTCGCAGTTGGCCGGCTCGCCGAACAGCTCGGCGAGCTGCGCGAGCAGCGCGAGGTGCTCTTCGGTCGATTCCTCCGGCACCAGCATCGCGAACAGCAGGTCGACCGGCTGGCCGTCGACCGCGTCGAAGTCGATCGGCTCGGCGAGCACCAGCAGCGCGCCGACCGGGTTGCCGCAGCTGCCGAGCCGCCCGTGCGGCAGGGCCACGCCGTGGCCGAGCCCGGTGCTGCCGAGCTTTTCGCGGCCGAGCAGCGCGGTGAACACCTCGGCCTGGCCGAGCGCCTCGCTGCTCCCGGCGAGCAGCTCGCTGGCCATCTCCAGCGCACGCTTCTTGCTGGTGGCCTGGGCCCCGGTGACGATGCGGGCCGAGTCTAGGATATCGATGATCTGCATGGTTCCGATCTGTTCGGAGCGTCGCGACGCCGGATGGTTCACTCCGCCACGAAGCGGTCGGTGTGGTTGCCGCGGTGGCTCTTGGTCTTTTCCTTGTGGCGTTTGAGCTGGCGGTCGAGCTTGTCGACCATGCCGTCGATGGCGGCGTACATGTCTTCCTCGGTGTGGTCGGCAAAGACCTGCGCGCCGTTGAGGTGCAGTTCGGCCTCCGCCTTCTGGCGCAGCTTCTCGACACTGAGGATGACGTGGACGTTGGTGACCCGGTCGAAGTGGCGCTCGAGACGCTCGAACTTGCTCATGACGTACTCCCGCATGGGCGGGGTGATGTCGACGTGGTGACCGGTAAGATTGATCTGCATTTTACGCTCCTTGGTGTGGTCCTGATGTCCCCTACATCAGGCGCTTGCGTTCGTTCGATGGCGGAATGGTCATCGATTCACGGTACTTGGCGACGGTGCGTCGCGCGACCTGGATACCCTGCTCGTCGAGCAGCTTGGCGATCTTGCTGTCGCTCAGCGGCTTGGCGACGTTCTCCTCGCTGACCAGTTTCCTGATCAGGGCGCGGATCGCGGTCGCCGACGCGGCGCCGCCGTCGCTGGTGCTGACGTGGCTGGAGAAGAAGTACTTGAATTCGAACACGCCGCGCGGCGTGAGCATGTACTTCTGCGTGGTTACGCGCGAGATGGTCGATTCGTGCATGCCCACCGTCTCGGCCACGTCGCGCAGGATCAGCGGCTGCATCGCCTCTTCGCCGTGCTCGAGGAAGCCGCGCTGGCGCTCGACGATGCAGCGCGCCACCTTGAGCAGCGTCTCGTGGCGGCTCTGCAGGCTCTTGATGAACCAGCGTGCCTCCTGCAGGTGGTTCTTCAGGCACTGGTTGTCGTCGCTGCTGTCGGCGCGGCGCACCAGGCTCGCGTAGCTGGAGTTGATGCGCAGGCGCGGCGCCACCTCCTGGTTGAGTTCCACGCGCCACGCACCGTTGATGCGGCGCACGATGACGTCCGGGATCACGTACTCGACCGGCCGTGACGGCACCGTCGAGCCGGGATGCGGATTGAGGGTACGGATCAGCTCGATCACCTTGCGCAGGTGCTCGGGACCGAGGCCCATGGCGCGCCCCAGGCGGTCGAGGTCCTGGCGGCCGAGCAGCTCGAGGTGCTGTTCGACCAGCAGCAGCGCGGCGTTGAGCCATGGTGTGGTCGGGTCCATCTGACGCAGCTGCAGCGCCAGGCACTCCGCGGGGCCGCGTGCCGCCACGCCCGGCGGGTCGTAGCTCTGGACCTGGTGCAGCACCGCCTCGATCTCGCTCGGCTCGACCTCGTCGTCGAGGCTCGCGGCGATCTCGGCGAGGTCGGCGTGCAGGTAGCCGTCGTCGTCGATCGCGTCGATGATCGCCTCGGCGATCGCCTGGTCCGCCGCACTCATCGGGCTCATGCGCATCTGCCACAGCAGGTGATCGCGCAGGCCCTGGCCGCTGGCGTCGGCGGTCTCGTAGTCGCGGTCGTCGTCACCCGCCGGGCCGCTGCCGAGCAGCGGGGTGTTGGTGTAGGTGTCGTCCCACTCGGTGTCGACCGGGAGTTCCTCGGGGATGGCGTCGCTGTCGAGGTCGAGTTCCTCGCCCGGCTCGGACTCCAGCTCGTCGTCGGTGTCGTCGCGCTCGGTCTCCTGCAGCAGTTCGAGCTCTTCCTCGGTCTCCAGCATCAGGTTCGAATCGAGCGCCTGCTGGACCTCCATGCGCAGCTCCAGCGTCGACAGCTGCAGCAGACGGATCGCCTGCTGCAGCTGCGGCGTCATCGTCAGCTGCTGGCCGAGGCGGAGCTGGAGGGCTTGTTTCATCGTGACTGGGCGCTGCGCAGACGCTGGGGCCGCGTCAGGCGGGCGTGCATTCTATCCCATGCGCCGGGATGTTGCAGTGCCATAAAGGGTGGCGGGAGATGGGCTTGCGGTGACGGCAATTCATTGTTCCCGTACCTATTTATAGTCGAAATTCCTGCCCGAGGTAGACCTGGCGGACCTCCTCGTGGGCGAGGATGGCCTGCGGTTCGCCGTCGGCGATCACCCGGCCCTCGTTGATGATGCAGGCGCGGTGGCAGATGCCGAGCGTCTCGCGCACGTTGTGGTCGGTGATCAGCACGCCGATGCCGCGCTCGCAGAGGTGGCGGATGATCTGCTGGATGTCGATCACCGAGATCGGATCGACGCCGGCGAACGGCTCGTCGAGCAGCATGAAGCGTGGCTCGGTGGCCAGGGCGCGGGCGATCTCGAGCCGGCGCCGCTCGCCGCCGGAAAGGCTCATGGCCGGGTTGTCGCGCAGGTGGCCGATGCCCAGCTCGTCGAGCAGCGCGTCGAGGCGCGCGGTGCGGCCCGCCGCGTCGAGGTCGGCGCGCGTCTCGAGGATCGCCAGCACGTTGCCGGCGACGCTGAGCTTGCGGAACACCGACGGTTCCTGCGGCAGGTAGCCGATGCCGTGGCGGGCCCGCAGGTGCATCGGCATGTGGCTGAGTTCGCGGTCGTCGATGCTGACCGTACCGGCATCGGCGCGCACCAGCCCGGTGATCATGTAGAAGGTGGTGGTCTTGCCGGCCCCGTTCGGCCCGAGCAGGCCGACCGCCTCGCCCCCAGCCACGTGCAGCGAGACGCCGTCGACGACGGTGCGCTGGCGGTAGCGCTTGATCAGACCCGCGGCGCGCAGTTCGCTCACCGGCGCGTGCCTTCGGCCTGCTGCGGCTGGATGGTGATGCGCACCCTTTCACCCGGCTGGCTGCCGGGGCTGGCCTGGCCGCCGCGCACGGTGTCGCTGCTGGCGTCATAGACGATGCGCTCGCTGGCGAAACGGTTGCCGCCCTGCCACACCTCGGCCTCGCCGGTCAGGATCACCTGCTCCTGGCCGGTGTGGTAGTCGATGTGGAGCGCGCGTCCTTCGACCGGCTCCGGCTTGTCGTCCGGCTGCTGGCTGAAGGTCGCGGGCCGGCCCTCGGCGACCAGACGGTCACCCTCGGCGGTGCGTTCGACCGTCAGACGCTCGGCATCGAGGCGCCGGCTGCCCTGGATCAGCTTGACGTTACCGGTGTAGACGCTGACCCCGGTGCGCTCGTCGATGCGCGCGCTGTCCGCCTCCAGCTCGATCGGCTGCGCGCTGTCGCTGGAGAGCGCCCAGAGGGCGCCCGGCCAGGCCAGGGCGAAGAGCAGGGCGGCGGTACGCAGCATCACGGCGTGTTCAGTTGCGGCGTTCGATCGGGTCATGGCGTCCCCTCACCTGGTTGTGCAGCTCGACCAGCGGGCCCTCGTCGTAGAGATGCGCACGGGCCCCGACGGCGTCGACGACGTAGTCCACGCCGGTGATGCGCACCGGTTGCCCGGTCTCGGCCACGTCCCGCTGCGGCCAGACGCGCAGGTCGCGGGTGTCGATGCGCAGCGGCGGGCGCTCGGGACCCGGCAGCCGCTCGAGCGTGACCTCGCCCTCGAGCAGCAGCTCCTCGGCGCCCGAACTGAGCTGGCCGCGTTCCGCCGCGACGGTCCAGGCCGGGTCGTCGGCGCTGGCGTAGACGGTCAGATGCGGCGCCTCGAGCCGGTTGCTGTCGTCGTCGGGGTAGTGGCTCAGGCGCGGCCCGGCGAGCAGGTAGCGCGGCTGGCCGTCCTCGGCATGCAGCGTGATGCGGTAGGACTCGAGCACGCTGTCCGGCTGCCGGTCGTCGACCCGGCCCGCTTCGGGGGGCGGTGCGACCAGTTCCTGGATCCAGTCCGTGGCCACGATCACGATGCCGAATCCGAGCACGATCAGCCAGGTCAGCCAGGTCTTCATCGGCTAACCGAGGTAGGGGGCGAGCGCCGTGTCGAGTCGCCCCTGCGCGGCGAGCAGCAGGTCGCACAACTCGCGTACCGCACCGCGGCCGCCGGGAGCGAGCGTCACCCAGTGGGCGCGGCTCCGTACCTCGGGGTGGGCGTCGGCGACCGCGACTGCCAGCCCGACCCGGGTCATGACCGGCAGGTCGATGACGTCGTCGCCGACGTAGGCCACGGCGTCCGCAGCGAGGCCCAGCTCGGAGAGGAGCGCGTCGCAGGCGTTGCCCTTGTCGGCCACGCCCTGGAGTAGGTGGGCGAGGCCGAGCTCGGTCGCACGACGCGCCACCAGCGGTGACTCGCGCGAGGTGATGATGCCGACCGGTACCCCCTGGGCCTGCAGCATCTTGAGCCCATGGCCATCGTGCACGTGGAAGGTCTTCGCCTCGCCGCCGCGGTCGTCGTAGCGCAGCCCGCCGTCGGTCAGCACGCCGTCGACGTCGAGCAGCAGCAGGCGCACGGCGCGCGCGCGCGCGACCACGTCCTGGGCCACCCCGCGGGTCGGGTCGTGTGCCGGCGTCGGGTCCACGGGGTTCACAGCACGCCGCTGCGCAGCAGGTCGTGGATGTTCAGCGCACCGACCGGGCGGTGCTGCGCGTCGACGACCAGCAACGCGTTGATCTTGTGGGTCTGCATCATCTGCAGCGCCTCGGCGGCCAGCGTACCGGGAGCGACGGTCTTGCAGTCGCGGGTCATTGCCTCGACGACCCGCGTGGCGTGCACGTCGATGTCGCGGTCGAGGCCTCGGCGCAGGTCGCCGTCGGTGAAGATCCCGCTCAGCCTGCCCTCGGCATCGACCACGGCGGTCATGCCGAGGCGCTTGGCGCTCATCTCGAGCAGCGCGTCGGCGACCAGCGCCGACTCGTCGATCACCGGCAGGTCGCCGCCGGTATGCAACAGATCGTCGACCAGCAACAGCAGGCGCCGGCCCAGGCGCCCGGCCGGGTGCGAGCGGGCGAAGTCGTCGGCGCCGAAACCGCGCGCCTCGAGCAGCGCGACGGCCAGCGCGTCGCCCATGGCCAGCGCCGCCGTGGTGCTCGCGGTGGGCGCCAGGCCGAGCGGGCAGGCCTCGCGCGCGACGCCGACGTCGAGGCAGACGGTGGCCTGGTGACCGAGGGTCGAGTCCGGGTTGCCGGTCAGTGCCACCAGCGGCACGTTCAGACGCTTGATGATCGGCAGGATGGTCAGGATCTCGTCGGTCTCACCCGAGTTCGACAGGGCCAGCACCACGTCCTGGGCGGTGATCATGCCGAGGTCGCCGTGACTCGCCTCGCCGGGGTGGACGAAGAAGGCCGGCGTGCCAGTGCTGGCAAGGGTCGCGGCGATCTTGCCGCCGATGTGCCCGGACTTGCCCATGCCGACGACCACGATACGCCCGCTGCAGGCGAGCATGTGGCGACAGGCGCTGGCGAAGGCCTCGCCGACCCGGGCGCGCAGCGCGAGCAGTGCCTCGGCCTCGGTCTCGAGCACCGCGAGTCCCAGCTTGCACAGCCGCTCGGTCTCGAGCTCGGGTGCGTCATCCTGGGGTCGCGACGGGATCGGGTGGGGCTCGGCCATCGGTATCGGGGTCCCTCGGGCGTGCGGTGCGTGGACGGCTCAGCTGGTGTGGAACAGCAGGTACTGGTAGCCGCAGAACGAGGCGAGCAGCAGCCCGCCCTCGACGCGGTTGATCTGCCCCGCGCCCCGGAAGCCGTAGGCGGCGGCGAACAGGCCGAGCGTCAGCACGATCATCACCGGGTAGTCGCGCATCAGCACCGCCTCTGGCAGCACCGTGGGATGGATCAGTGCCGGCAACCCGAGCACGGCCAGCAGATTGTACATGTTGGAGCCGATGATGTTGCCGATGGCGATGTCGTGCTCGTGCTTGATGGCGCTCATCACCGAGGCCGCCAGTTCCGGCAGGCTGGTGCCGATGGCGACCACGGTCAGTCCGATCACCAGGTCGCTGACCCCGAGCAGCGTGGCGATCTCGACCGCGCCCCAGACCAGGATCCGCGCGCTGACGAGCAGTACCACCAGCCCGACCAGCAGCCAGGTCAGCGCCCGGTTGAGCGGCATCGAGTCGGGGATCTCGGCCGCGTACTCCGACTGGATCGGATCGCTCTGGCGCGCGCGCAGGCCGAGGCTGACGATCCAGTAGAGCGTCACCACCAGCCCCGCGAGCAGCAGCAGGCCATCGTGGCGATCCAGGCGGCCGTCGGTCAGCAGCGCCAGCGTGAACAGCATGATCGCCATCAGCACCGGGAACTCGCGGCGCAGCACGCTCGAGTGGACGCTGAGCGGGGCGATCAGCGCGGTGGCGCCGAGCACCAGCGCGATGTTGGTGATGTTGGAGCCGAGCGCGTTGCCGATCGCGAGGTGGGTGTTGCCCTGCCAGGCGGCGACGCCCGAGACCAGGATCTCGGGGGCAGAGGTACCGAAACCGACCACGGTCAGGCCGATCACCAGGGTCGGCACCCCGAGGTTGCGCGCGGTCGCGGCGGCGCCGACGACGAAGCGGTCCGCACCCCAGGTCAGGGCGACGAAACCGGCGAGGACGGCGAGGGTGGGAAGCAGCATCGGCAGGCGCAAGGCGGGTCGGGAGCCCGGTCGGGCCATTATCCCTACCGCCCCGGGAGCCCGCCAGCGCCGCCTTGACTCGCTATCCGGGCTCCCCGAGACTGTCGCCTCGCGTGCCCAGGCCGCGCCCGATTCCGTCCCGTCCCAGGATCCCGTTCGATGCCCGATGACGCCAGCGACGATGTCCTGATCCGTGTCGAGGGGCTCCATTTCGCCCGCGGCGGGCGGCCGATCTTCGACGGCCTCGACCTGACCGTGCGCCGCGGGCGGGTGGTCGCGATCATGGGGCCGAGCGGCACCGGCAAGACCACGCTGCTGCGCCTGATCGGCGGCCAGCTGCGCCCCGACCGTGGGCGGGTGGTGGTCGACGGTGAGGAGGTCGCGAAG
>CBDTVS010000063.1:0-7796 GCA_965364245.1 uncultured Gammaproteobacteria bacterium
CCCGCCGAACAGGGCACTCACCAGGTGCACACGCCACGCCACGCTGCCGAACGGCAACTGTGAAAAGAGGTGGCCGATCAGCGTGAAAACGGGGTAGCCGGGTGGATGGGCGATGCCGTTGAAGTAACTCGCCATCACGAACAGGCCGTCGTCTTCGAGCGCGATGGTGCGCGGTGAGCCCCAGGCATAGAAGAGGAACAGACCGACAGCGATCGCAACTGGCCACGGCCACTCCTCGCGAAGTGACCACGTCTCGAGCTGTGGCCGACGCGACAGAGTCGCATGAATAGAGGCAAGCCCTCGTCGCAGAGGACCAGGCGATGCGGTCATGGAATCCTGGCCGTCGCTCACATTTCGCGAGACCGCTTACTTCTAGCCGTACGCCAGGTGAACGTCGCGGTCACCGCGTAGTTCCAGACCGCACCTGCTACCGCGCCCAGGAACCCGGCGACGAACCATGGGAACGCACGCTGGAACAGGAAATCGGCGAACTCGACGTTGATCACCGCACCGATACTGCAGGCGAGGTAGAAGGTCAGCAGGCCTCGCCAGAGCGCGAGGCCGTGCAACCGCTGGTCGTGGTAGGTGAAGACGTTGTTGAGGAAGTAGTTGGAGGTCATTGCCAGCAGCGTCGCACTCGCCTGCGCCCACAGGAAGCCGACATCTAGAACTCGATGCAACAACCCGAGCACCACCAGGTGCAGCACCACCCCGGTCATGCCAACGCCAACGAACAGCACGAAGCGCACCGGCACGTAACGGCCGAACAGCTTGTCGGCGATCAGCACCAGGTACTCCCAGACGACCATGGTGTCGAGCTTGCTGTCGCCGTGCTGCCGCGCGCGCATGCGATAGGGTAGTTCGGCCACACGCACCTCCCGCCGACCCGATGCGAGCAGGTCGAGGAGGATCTTGAAGCCCTTGCCGGAGAGGTCGCGCGCGACCCGGTCGAAGTAACTCCTCTGGAGCATGAAGAAACCGCTCATCGGGTCGCTGACGCGCGCCTTGAGCACCATCTGCCCCAGGGCCGAGGCGATGCGGCTGATCCAGACCCGCCCCGAGGCGAGGTCGCCGGTGCTGCCACCGCCCATGTAGCGGCTACCGACCACGACGTCGGCCGCATCGCTCCGCAGCTGTTCGAGCATGCCAGGCAGCAGGGTCTCGTCATGCTGCAGGTCCGCGTCCATGACCGCGACGAAGGGCGCGGAGCTGGCCATGATCCCTTCGATGCAGGCCGACGAGAGGCCACGCCGGTCGATCCGCTGCAGGCAACGTACCCGGCCGTCCTCACGTGCGATGGCGCGCACCACGTCCGCGGTTCCGTCGGGCGAATCGTCGTCGACGAACAGGACCTCCCAGGCGACACCCTCGAGGGTCTTCTCGAGCAAGCCCACCAGGGGGGCTATGTTGTCGCATTCGTTGTAGGTGGGAACGACGACGGTCAGTTCGATGGGCACGGCTCGGCTCCGGGGAGGGCCGCCCGTTTATACCTAAGCCCCGACGCACGGACAAGGAACGACGTCCCAATCCGGAAAGCGTCTGGCCTGACGGGCTCGGGTCCAGGATGCCAGGGCAACCCATGGTACGGCCAGTCCTGATTTGATGCAGGATAACCGCTCGTCACTCCCGGCGGGCCACTTGTGCACCGTTGAGAATGAACCATCCTTAGGTGAACCGTCAGCTCGCGAGGTCGACGCGATGAACTGGACCCATACGCTGCTCTTCGTAACCCTCACCCTTCCGCTCGTTGCAGCCGCCGAGCAGGAGGTGCGCATCACCGAGGAGTTGCTCGAGGTCGAGGTGCCGACCGTGGATGGCCCGGTGGTCATCGGCCGCGACCAGGACACCTTCGCGACCATCGACCCGAACTACTCGATGACCTCGCGCCCCTGCCCACCGTTCTGCATCCAACCGATGGCCCCGGCGGCCAGGATCACCACCGTCGGCGAACTCGAACTCATCGACTTCCTGCGCGATGGCCGGGGCCTGCTGATCGACGGTCGCACCGAGAACTACTACTTCGAGGAGACCATCCCGGGCGCGATCAACATGCCCTACACCGAGATGGCGGTCCGCCTCGACGAACTCGGCTGTGTGCGCACCGACGAGCGCTGGGACTGCACGGGCGCGAAAGAGGTGCTGCTGTTCTGCAACGGCGCCTGGTGCGGGCAGTCCCCGACCGCGATCCGGGCCATGGTGCGCGAGGGCTATCCCCCGGAACGCATCCGTTACTATCGCGGCGGCATGCAGGCCTGGAAGTCCCTCGGCCTGACCACGGTCGAGGGGCGCTTCTAGGCGGGCGCTTGACCCAGGTCATCGCGCACGACACCGGCTGTCCTAGTATGGATTTTGAAGCGAGCTGTTTCTGGACTCCCATCCCTGCGCCCGGCGCCTGCTGCGCCGGGTTCTTTTTGCCCGGGACTCGCTCATGACCACCAGACCCGCAGACCACCGCACCCTGACCCTGGTCGGCGCCGGTCGCCTCGGCCGCACGTTGGCTCGCCTGTGGCTCGAGCGCGAGGTGTTCACGCCCGGCCAGGTCTGTGCGCGCACCATGACCTCGGCGCAGTCCGCGGTCGACTTCATCGGTTCCGGGCAGCCATCCGCCCTGGACATGGACCCGTGTGCGGTCGGCCTGGCCCTGATCGCCGTACCCGACGACCAGCTCGCCAACGCTGCGCGGTGGCTTGCCGACCGGGCCGAGATCCTGCCCGACGCCGTCATCTTCCACTGCAGCGGCGCCCACACCTGCGAGGTACTCGAACCGCTGCGCACAGCCGGGGCCTGCGTTGCCAGCGTCCACCCGATGCACAGCTTCGCCGACCCTGCGACGTCCCTCGAAACCTTCCACGGAACCTTCTGCGCGATGGAGGGCGATCCCGAGGCTTTGGAAGTGCTGAGGCCGGCGTTCGAGGCGATCGGGGGGCGCCCGCTGGAGATCCACGGCGCGTCCAAGCTCCTTTACCACGCCGGCGGGGTGTTCGCCTCGAACTACCTCACCGTGCTGATCGATGCCGCGCTGCGCCTGCTCGCGGAGGCCGGCATCGATGCATCGACCGGCCGCCAACTGCTCGCCCCCCTGGTGCGCGGCGCGGTCGACAGCGCCCTGGCGCTAGGTCCTGGCCCGGCGCTTACCGGGCCGGTGGTGCGTGGCGACGCGCAGCTGGTCGCGAGGCAGGCGCTCGCCGTCGAGGACCATCAAGCCGACCTGGGGACTCTCTACCGCCTGCTCGCCCATTCGGCCCTCCAGCTCGCGGCACGCGAGGGGCGTCTCGAACCGCAGCAGATCAGGGAACTCGAAGCGGGGCTGGACCGGGCGTGTCAGCCGAGCAGCATGCGCAGCCCGACCACGCAGAGCGTCGCGGCAAAACCGTAGCGCAGCCAGCGTGGGTCGACCGCATGCGCGATGCGTGCCCCGAGCGGCGCGAAGAGCATGCTCGTCAGTCCGACCAGCACCCCGCCCGGCAGGTAGAGATAGCCAAGAGCGAAATCGGGCAGCGCCAGATCGTCGAGACCGGCCAGCGCGAAACCCACGCTGCCGCCCACCGCGATCGGCAGGCCGATTGCCGCCGAGGTGGCGATCGCCTGACGGACCGGCACGTTGCACCAGGTCATGAACGGCACGCTCATGCTGCCGCCGCCGACCCCGACCAGTGCCGACACCACGCCGATCGCCACCCCGACCGGGGTCAGCCCGGCGGCCCCGGGCAGCACCCGCGTCGGCCGTGGTGGCCGGCCGAACGCGAGGTTGGCGGCCAACAGCAGCGCGAAGCAGCCGAACCAGGTGCGCAGCAGCGGACCGCTCATCGCGTCGGCGATCGCCGCGCCGAGCAGCGCGCCGACCACGATGCCAGGCGTGATCCGGGCGACCACCGGCCAAAGCACCGCGCCGCGCCGGTGGTGGGCGCGAACCGATGACAGCGCCGTGAACACGATCACCGCCAACGAGGTGCCGACGGCGAGGTGCATCGTGACCCCGGACGCAACCCCCTGCAGCGTCAGCGCGAAGACCAGCGCCGGGACGATGATGATGCCGCCGCCCACGCCCAGCAGCCCGGCCATGGTGCCGGAGAGCGCGCCGGTGACGACGTAGATCAGCAGCAGCTCGAGCACTCCGCACCCTCCTACGACCGGATGGCTGGACCGCCATGCGCGCCCGGGTCACCATGGACCATCCATCACCCAGCGAGAGCGGCATCATGCCCTACAAACTGACCCGCTACGAGGACCTCACGGTCGGCCAGCGCGCGAGCTTCACCAAGACCGTCACCGACGCCGACCTCGGTCACTTCATCGCCATCACCGGCGACACCAATCCGCTGCACGTCGACGAGCCGTTCGCCAGCCAGACCTTCTTCGGCGGACGCATCGCCCACGGCATGCTCTCGGCGTCGCTGTTCTCGACCCTGGTCGGCCTGCACCTGCCCGGCATCGGTGCGATCTACCGCTCGCAGACCCTCGAGTTCCTGCGCGCGGTACACATCGGGGACACCCTCACCGCCTGGTTCGAGATCACCGGGGTGGATCCCGCCGCCGAACGCATCGACATCGCCAGCTGGATCGAGAATCAGCGCGGTGAGCGGGTCGTCGAGGGACAGACGGTCGCCTCGCTGCTGCGCGGTTGAGTCCCGTCAGGCGGGCTGCGGGTTGGGCACCCTGAAGAAGATCGCGTAGAGCGCCGGCACTACCAGCAGCGTCAGGAAGGTCGCGAAACCGAGCCCGGCCATGATCGTGATCGCCATGTTGACGAAGAAGACGTCCGGCAGCAGCGGGATCATGCCGAGGATGGTCGTCGCCGCGGCGAGCACCACCGGGCGCAGGCGGCTGACCGCCGAGTCGAGAATCGCGACGTAGGGCTCCTTGCCCTCCCCCGTCTGCTGATCGATCTCCTCGATCAGCACGATGGCATTCTTGATCAGCAGGCCGACCAGGCTGAGCATGCCGAGCAGCGACATGAAGTCGAACGCGGCTCGGGCACCGAGCAGCCCGGCGGTGATGCCGATGATCGCCAACGGCACGGTCAACCAGATGATCAGCGGCTGGCGCAGGCGCCCGAACAGCAGGATGCTGACGATGATCATCGCCAGGAATCCCATCGGCAGGCGCGAGAACAGCGCCCGCTGTGCCTTCGCCGTGTCCTCGTACTCGCCACCCCAGGTCAGCACGTAGCCCGGGGGCAGCTCGATCGCCTCGATCTGGGGGCGTACGCGGCCGAACAGCGGGGTCGCCAGTTCGCCGGTCGGATTGGCAGACGCGATGATGGTCGGTATGCGGTCGCGACTGCGGATCACCGTCTCCTCGAACACGGTCTCGAAGCCGCGCACCAGCTGTGCCAGCGGCACGGTCCCACCACGCACCGGGCTCCACATCTGCAGGTCGCGCAGCGTATCGACGCTGGCGCGCTCGGCCGCCGGCGGCCTGACCAGCAGCGGCAACAGACGGATGCCATCGCGGAACTGCCCGACCGTCTGCCCTTCGAACGCGCTCTTGAGCGCCCGCGCCACGTCCTCGCGACCGATACCGAGCTGGCGGCTGACCTGCTCGTTCAGCACCGGCCGCACCAGCTTGACCGGCTGTCGCCAGTCGTCGCGCACGTCGCGCGCCTCCGGATCGGCGCGCAGGATCGCCTTGGCCTGCTCCGCGAGGCGCCGCAGCACCGCGCCGTCCGGCCCGCTGAAGCGCGCCTCGATCTTGGCGTCGCGACCGGGACCGATGCGCAGCCACTTGGTCAGCGGATCGAGTTCCGGGAAATCGGCCATGAAGGCGTCGACCCGGGCGCGCAGCTCCGGCAGCTGCCGAGCCTCCTCGGCCTGGACGATGACCTGGGCATAGGAGCGACTCGCCTCCTTGCTGTCGTAGACCAGCGTGAAGCGGGCGTCGCCGCCACCGACCACCGTGGTGGTCTGCACCACCTCGGGTTGCTCGCGCAGGAAGGCGTCGATCCTCAGCGCCGCGTCGCGGGTCGCGTGGATGTCGCTGCCCTCGGGAGTCCAGACGTCGACGAACATCAGCGGCGTGTTGGAATTGGGGAAGAACGCCTGCTTGACCGCGCCGAAACCGACCACGGTGACAACGAACAGCCCGGCGGCCAGACCGACGGTGAACCAGCGTCGGCGCACGGCCAGGCCCACCAGCCCACGGTAGGCGCGGAACAGCTTTGCATCGTAGGGATCCTTGCGTGCCGCCTCCGGGGACGCGGGCCGCAACAGCAGGGCGCACAGCAGCGGCGTGGTGCTGATCGCGGTGATCCAGCTCAGCAGCAGCGAGATCAGGATCACGTAGAACAGCGAGCCGATGAATTCGCCGGTCGCGTCGGGCGACAGGCCGATCGCCGAGAAGGCGAGGATGCCGATCACCGTGCCGCCGAGCAGCGCCCAGATGCTCTTGCCGACCGTCTCGCTCGCCGCCCGCAGCGCATCCATGCCGGACTGGATGCGCACCAGCATCCCCTCGGCGACGACGATGGCATTGTCGACCAGCATGCCGAGCGCGATGATCAGCGCCCCCAGCGAGATGCGCTGCAGCTCGATGCCCTGCATCTGCATGATCCACAGCGTGCCGGCCACGGTGATCAGCAGCACCGCGGCGATGATCAGGCCGACCCGCAGCCCCATGAAGAACAGCAGCACGACCACCACGATCGCCAGCGCCTGGCCGACGCTGACGATGAAACCGCGCACCGAGTTGTCGACCTCCCGGGGCTGGTCATAGATCGGCTTGAGCTGCATGCCGATCGGCAGCACCTCGAGCAGCTCGTTGAAGCGCGCCTGGAGACGCTCGCCGACAGCGACCACGTTGCTGCCCTCGGACATCGAGATGCCGAGCGTCAGCGCCGGCTGGCCGTCGAGGTAGATCAGCTTGCTCGGCACATCCTCGTAGGCGCGGGTGATGGTGGCGATATCCCGGAGGTAGACCAGGCGCTGCTCGTCGGAGGCGATCAGCAGGTCGCCGATCTCGGTCACCGACTTCTGCTCGCCGGTCGGAACGATGCGCAGGTAGTCGTCGCCGACGCGCACGCGGCCGGAATCGACCACGGCGTTCTGCGCCTCGAGCAGGCTGGCGATCTGCGCCAGCGAGACCCCGAACTGGCCCGCGGTGGCCCGCGAGACCTCGATGTAGGCGACCTCGCGCTGCGCGCCGCCGATCACCACCTTGCGCACGCCTTCGACCAGCACCAGGCGCTTCTTCAGCTCGTCTGCGACGTCCTTGAGATCGCGGTAGGTGTAGCCCTCGCCGGTCACTGCGAGGTAGATGCCGTAGACGTCGCCGAAGTCGTCGACCACGATCGGCGCCCTGGCCCCGGGCGGCAGCTTGTGGTGCATGTCGCTGAGCTTGCGCCGCAGCTCGTCGTAGATGTTGGGGAAATCCTTGGCGCGGTAGATGTCCTTGAACTCGATCAGGATGTCGGACATGCCGGGGCGGGAGACCGTCATCTTGATCTCCTTGACCTGCCCCATCAGCTGGATCGCCTCCTCGATGTGGTAGGTGACCTCGTCCTGCACCTCCTGGGCGCTGGCGCCCGGGTAGTAGGTGATCACCTTGGCGTTCTTGATCGTGAACGCCGGGTCCTCGAGACGCCCGATCGACTCGAAACCGGCGACCCCCCCGCCGAGCAGGATGATCACCAGCAGCCAGGAGACCACCTTGTTGCGAACCGAGTATTCGCCGATGTTCATGCGCGCGGGTTCCCCGGCCGGTCAGCGGGGGTTGCTTGCCGGCTGCTCGCTCTCGGGCAGCAGGCGTACCTGCATCCCCGGAGCGAGGTAGGCGGCACCGGCCACGACGATGCGGTCGCC
>CBDTVS010000064.1:0-7673 GCA_965364245.1 uncultured Gammaproteobacteria bacterium
ACTTCTTCTCCCACACCAGCGACTCCGCCGCCTCGCCCCAGAAACCCTCCGGGTCCTCGATCGATCGCCGGTACATCTCGTCGTACTTGCCCATGGGGGTCCCCTTCTTATCTGTTTGAACACGTGGTGGCCTGAACCACGAAGCACGCAACACGCACCCGTCCGCTCGAGCCATGCCTGGCCGGCAGCGAGTCAACATTGTCGACAATCCGTGTTGGAATCGCGATTCTATTACCTAGAATCGGCGTTGGTCAAGACGCATCCGTGTTGTTTTGTTGACAATCTGCCGCCCTACCTGGAACCCACCGAGACCGAAATACGGCTCCAGCATGGGTGCGCGGCATCGATCCATGCCTCCGGACAGGCGCGTTCTGGTCGTCGCATCGTGACAGCGTTGAGTCTGGCACACGGAACGGCGCTCTGCAGACCTTGAAAAAGGCCCGACCGACGAGGCCTTTACGACGCTCCAGAAACTGGCATCGATGGGAAATACCCCCTGCCATGATGAGAGATTCATCTGCTGATGAAACGTTGACCGGCTGGCGAGTTATTCGGGCTATGATCCCGCTCCCATGCACACACGCCATCGCGACACGCCCACCCAGTACGCGGCCCGAAAGCCTGCCCGGTGACCGGACGGCTGCGCGATCTGCTGGGCGACGCTCCGGGGCTGAACCTCGTCGCGGGCCTGTTGACCGGCGTGGTGCTGCTGGTGACGCTGATGTCGAACACGGCGCTGATCTACGCCGGCCCGCTGAACGCCTACCTTGCCGACGGACTGAACCTGATCTTCGCCAGCGCGTTCGTGATCGGCGTGGTGGTTACCCTGCTCAGCTCCTCACCGATCGTCGTGGCCACGCCACAGAGCTTCGTCGCCCCGATCATGGGCCTGCTCGCCGCCTCGCTCACCGCCTCGCCGGAACTCGTCGCCCAGCCCGAAACACTGTTCGCGACCCTGATCGCGGCATTCGTCGTCACCACGTTGCTGACTGGCCTGTTCCTGCTGAGCATCGGGCTGTTCCGCCTCGGCGACCTGATCCGCTTCATCCCCTACCCGGTGATCGGCGGTTTTCTCGCCGGCGTCGGCTGGGTGCTGGTGGTCGGCTCGTTACAGGTCATGAGCGAGGACGCGATCGCCCGCCAGGAACTCGAGGGCCTACTCTCACCCTCAGCCATCGGCAGCTGGCTACCGGGCCTGGCGGTCGCCCTGGGGCTGACCGTGCTCTACCGGCGCTATCGCAACGGCCTGCTGATTCCCGCCGTGCTGGTCGCCGCCTGCCTACTCTTCTACGCCACCCTCGCGGCGCTCGGCTACGACTTCGACCAGGCCGCCGCGCTCGGCTGGACCCTCGGACCCTTTGCCGAGTCACGCCACCTAGGCATCGACACCGTGGCGCTGCTCGGTCGCGCCGACTGGTCGATGGTGCTCGGCCAGTTCGGCAACATCCTCACCGTACTGCTGGTCAGCACCGTGGCGCTGCTGCTCAACTCAACGGCACTGGAGATGGCCAGCGAGCGCGATCTCGACCTCAACCGCGAACTGCGCGTCACCGGTCTCGCCAACCTCCTCGCCGGCAGCTTCGGCGGCATGGTCGGCTTCCACGCCATCAGCCATTCGCAGGTGGCGATGCGGGTCGGCGGCCACTCGCGGATCGTCGGCCTGACGGCCGCCACCATGGCCCTGGCCGCGCTGCTGGCCGGCCCGCAGCTGGTCGCGTGGTTCCCGCGTGGGGTGCTCGGCGGGATGCTGATGTTCCTCGGCCTCGGCTTCATGATCGACTGGCTCGTCGACGGGCGGCGGCGCATGTCGACGAGCGACTACAGCGTGGTGGTGCTGATCGTTGCCAGCGTGGCCTTCGTCGGTTTCCTCGAGGGCATCGCGGTCGGCATCGTCGCCGCGGTGGTGCTGTTCGTCGTCAACTACAGCCGCATCGACGTCATCAAGCACGAACTCAGTGGTGCGCAGCAGAGCAGCCACGTCGAGCGCCGGCCCAGCGAGAGCGCCTACCTGAAGTCGAGCGGCGAGGCGATCCGCATCGTCAAGCTGCAGGGATTCCTGTTCTTCGGCACCGCCAGCCGGCTGCTGCGCCAGCTGCAGGAGCGCGTCGACGATCCGGGCGAGACGCCGGTGCGCTTCATCGTGCTGGACTTCCGTCGCGTCACCGGCATCGACTCGTCGGTCGCGCTGAGCCTGACCAAGCTGCGCCGAATCGCCGAGCAGCACGCGTTCGAGGTGATCCTGACCCATCTGCCGCAGACCATCCGCCAGCTCATCGAGGGGGCCGGGATCGACCTGGACGGCGACCCGAAACTGCACGCCCTGCAGGACCTCGACTTCGGCATCGAGTGGTGTGAGGACCGACTGCTCACCGACCTCGGGGCGGCCGGCGCCAGCGATGAGAGAGACCGGTTGACGTCGTTGCTCGATGACGCGCTCGACTCGACCGGCATCGGCAAACGGCTGATGCCGTTCCTCGAGCGCCGCGCCTGGCCGGAGGGGGACACCCTGATCCGCCAGGGCGAGGCGGCCGACGCTCTCTACTTCATCGAGCGCGGCGAGATCAGCGTCAATCTCGCCAGCGAAACCGACGGCGGCTCGATCCGGCTGCGCAAGATGGGGCCCGGCACCGTGGTCGGCGAGCTCGGCCTGTACATCGACGTGGAGCGCACCGCCACGGTCACGGCCAACCGCCCAACCACCACCTACCGCCTGGACCGCGAGGCGCTCGAGCGCATGCAGCACGAAGCGCCGGAGCTCGCGGCCGCGTTCCACGGCTTCATGTGCCGACTGCTGGCCGAACGGCTGGTCAACACCAACAAGACGCTGCGCGCGCTGCTCGATTGAGCGGATCGCCAACGGCAAGGGCGACCCGGTGCGACGTCATCAGGTCTCTTGCGGACGGCAGCGCACGAACCAGTTCGAGGTCAGCCGCGCGACCGCTTCGCCGTCCTGGCGGACCAGTTGATTACGGAGCCGCACCAATCCCTCGTTGGGCCGGCTGTCGAGACGCCGGGTCTCGGTGATCTCGGTGTGCGAGGTGAGCACGTGGCCGGCGCATACCGGCTGCAGCCAGCGGATGTCGTCCCAACCGGGTGAGATCACGGTCGCGCAGTTCGGGAACCCCTCCTTGCTCAGCCGGCGCCAGATCGCGAGGATCTGCAGCCCGGAGGCGATCAGCCCGTCCCAGCCGAGTTCGCGGGCTGCCGCGTCGTCGAGGTGGAACGGCTCCGGGTCGTAGACGCGGGCGAAGTCGAGCATCGACTCGACGGTCATCTCCCAGGCGCCGAAAACGTAGCGCTGACCCTCGGCGAAGTCCTCGAACCAGCGGACTTCCGGGTAGGTATGTGCGGATTCCGTAGTCATCTGCGAGCCTTTCCGAACGGGGACAGGTTAATTCAGAAATGGCTCGCGCCGCACACATCTGTCCCATTCATACCCTCGCGCCGTCTACCTGTTCTTCCAGATCCGGGCCACGGCCTGGTCGCTCCCGTAGAAGGCCACGACCAGGCAAACGAGGCTGGCCAGGAAGAACACCGCGGTAGGTATCAAGCCGCCGAGCTGATGCGAAACGACCGAGGCGTAGAGCACACCGCCAGACAACAGCAGAAACAGGAAACCGAGAACGACCAGCACCTTCCTGTGTGATTTGCGGTAGGTGTACTCACCACTCCCCGATTCGAAGTAGTTCAGGATCGGAGCGAATAATTTCTTCATCCCCTCGCTCGACATCGGTTATCTACGAAGGGGACCGATTCATTCGCCAAATCGAGCGACCCCCTTCGGTTACGGTTTACCTGAGGTCCTGGAGGACGATCTCGTAGACCCGGCGTTCCGCGTCGTAGGCAACCCGGTAGCTGGACGGGTAGCGGCCGGGACGGGTGTAGCTGGCCGGTCGCGGCACGGGGGCCGCGAAATCCGGCTTCGACCGCAGATAGGCCAGCGTCGCCATGGGTTCGATGAAGGTCTGCTGCTTGTTGTAGTAGCCGTAGATGAAGGTCACCTCGAACGGCTTCTGCTGGAACTCGGCTCCGGCCGGGTTGATCGCGTGCACGCCCATCTTCGGCACGGCGGTGCCCGGGGGCAGGACGTAACCCGCGGGCAACAGCTCGGCGGGCGGCTGCTGGGCCGGGCTGGCCGAATCTTCCGGACCATCGAAGTGGACCTTCTCCACCTCCCCGCGATCGACAAGGTAGAAATGGAAGTCGAAGTGCGGCACGTCGTAGACGCCTGCCGGCGGATGGCCGTGCGCCTCCCAGTCGAGGCCCACGTGATCGACCACCGTGCGCGGCCCTGCCTCCGGCATCGGCAGGTGGTAGGGGAACACGGCCTGCCCCCCGGGCGTGCCACCCGGCAGGCCCTCGAGGGCCGCAGCCGTGAGCACGATACCGATCGCGGCCGGCTCCCCCCCCGGGCTGGTGCGGACGAAGGTGTACGCCTCGCCATTGCCCATGGGAACCGGGGTGCCCGTATAACTGGATTGCCCCCAGGCAACCCCCGACGTCACGACAGACAGCGTGGCGGCCACGCCGACGAACAGACCGTTACGATACGAGTTCATGACGACGCCTCATTTCACAGAGGGTCTGGATGGCGAGAGTGGAACGGCATGATTGCCCGGCGTGCACCACCTGGTGGGGAACTTTCATCGCCGACACCGCAACGTGCTCCGTCACGGCCCCGACCCACTGTGTGACGAGGGCCGTGATGCGTGAATGAGCATCGGCTACATACTGACAAAAATCAATCCCGAAGGGGAAAGATTAATTCATTCACATTCTCTGGCCACGTCTAGCCCACGCCCAATCGCACCATCAGATCCTTCGCATCCACCTGCGTTCCAACCCCGGCGACCACCTCCTCGACGGTCCCGTCGTGCTCGGCATGCACGGCGGTCTCCATCTTCATCGCCTCGAGCACCAGCAGCACGTCGCCGGCCTTGATCTTCTGGCCCACCTTCACCGCCACCGATGACACCATGCCCGGCATCGGCGCAGCGACGTGGGCCGGGTTGCCCGGCTCGGCCTTGGGGTGCTTGGCGACGCTGTCGGCCATGGCGCGGTACGGCACCTTGGCGGTGCGCGGCTGGCCGTTGAGCTCGAAGAAGACCTTCACCTCGCCCTCGGCATCGGGCTCGCCGATCACCAGGCACTGGATGACCAGGGTCTTGCCCTTCTCGATCTCGACGGCGATCTCGTCGCCCGATTTCATGCCGTAGAGGAACGTCGGCGTGTCGAGCACATGCACCGGGCCGTTGGCGCGGCGGTGGGCGACGTAGTCGGCGAACACCTTCGGGTACATCAGATACGAGTTGAATTCCTCGTCGCTGACGTGGCGCGCCGCGGCCTTCTCGGCGGCCTCGCGCTCGGCGTCGAGGTCCATGGGCTCGGCGACCGAGCCGGGGCGCACGGTGATCGGTTCGGCGCCCTTGAGGATCTTCTTCTGCAGCGCCTTCGGCCAGCCGCCCGGGGGCTGGCCGAGATCGCCGTGGAACATCTTGACCACGGAGTCGGGGAACGCAACGTCGCGGTTCGGGTCCTCGACCTCCTCGCGGGTGAGTCCCGCCGAGACCATCGACAGCGCCATGTCGCCGACCACCTTCGACGACGGCGTCACCTTCACGATGTCGCCGAACATCCGGTTGACCTCGGCGTAGGCGCGCGCCACCTCGTGCCAGCGCTCCTCGAGGCCCATGGCGCGGGCCTGCTCGCGCAGGTTGGTGAACTGCCCGCCCGGCATCTCGTGCAGGTAGACCTCGGAAGCGCCGAAGCGCAGATCGCTCTCGAACGCGGCGTAGTCCTTGCGCACCATCTCCCAGTAGTCGGAGAACTGACGCACGGTGGCGGCCTCGAGGCCGGTGTCGCGCTCGCCGCCACGCAACGCGGCGACCAGCGAGCCGAGGTTGGGCTGCGAGGTGAGCCCGGAGAAGCTGTCCATCGCCGCGTCGAAGATGTCGACGCCCGACTCGACCGCGGCGAGCACCGTGGCCGCAGCGATGCCGCTGGTGTCGTGGGTATGGAAGTGCACCGGCAAGCCGGTCTCCTGCTTCAGCGCCGGAATCAGGATGCGCGCCGCGGCCGGCTTGAGCACGCCGGCCATGTCCTTCAGGCCGATCAGGTGCGCGCCGGCCGACTTCAGCTCGCCGGCCATCTTCAGGTAGTAATCGAGGTCGTACTTCGGCCGCTGCGGGTCGAGCATGTCGCCGGTGTAGCAGATGGTGCCTTCCAGCAGGCGGTCGGTCTCGAGCACCGCCTCCATCGCCACCTTCATGTTCTCGACCCAGTTGAGACTGTCGAAGACGCGGAACACGTCGATGCCGCTGTCGGCGGCCTGGTGCACGAAGGTGCGCACGACGTTGTCGGGATAGTTGGCGTAGCCGACACCGTTGGCACCGCGCAGCAGCATCTGGAACAGAATATTGGGCACCCGCTCGCGCAGGTCGCGCAGCCGGTCCCACGGGCACTCCTTCAGGAAGCGCATGGCGACATCGAACGTCGCCCCACCCCAGCACTCGAGCGAGAAGAGGTTGGGCAGGCGGCGTGCGTAGGCCGGTGCGACCTGCACCATGTCGTAGGAGCGCATGCGCGTGGCCAGCAGGCTCTGGTGGCCGTCGCGCATGGTGGTGTCGGTGACCAGCGCCCGCTTCTGCGCCAGGATCCAGTCGCAGAACGCCTCCGGGCCGAGCGCATCGAGGCGGTCGCGGGTGCCCTCGACCGGCGGGTCGAGCGGGTTCCATGCCGGCACCTGCGGACGCGGGTGGTGCGGCGGCAGCGGCCGACCGGCGACCTCCGGGTTGCCGTTGACCGAGACGTCGGCGATGAAGTTGAGCAGGCGTGTCGCGCGGTCGCGGCGACGCGGGAAGTGGAACAGTTCCGGCGTCTCGTCGATGAAGCGCGTGGTGTAGTCGGCCGTCGCGAACTTCGGGTGGTTGATCAGGTTCTCGACGAACACCAGGTTGGTGGCGACGCCGCGGATGCGGAACTCGCGCAGCGCGCGGTCCATGCGCCGGATCGCCTCCTCCGGGGTCGGCGCCCAGGCGGTGACCTTCTCGAGCAGGCTGTCGTAGTAGCGGGTGATCACCGCGCCGGAGTAGGCGGTGCCGCCGTCGAGCCTGATGCCGAACCCGGTCGCGCCGCGGTAGGCGGTGATGCGCCCGTAGTCGGGCACGAAGCTCGCCTCGGGGTCTTCGGTGGTGACCCGGCACTGCAGCGCATGGCCGTTGAGGCGGATCTTCTCCTGCACCGGCACGCCGGTCTCGGCCTCGACGCCGATGCGCCCACCCTGGGCGACCAGGATCTGCGCCTTGACGATGTCGATGCCGGTCACCTCCTCGGTGACCGTGTGCTCGACCTGCACGCGCGGGTTGACCTCGATGAAGTAGAACGCGCCGCTGTCGACGTCCATCAGGAACTCGGCGGTGCCGGCGTTCACGTAGCCGGCCCCGCGCGCGAGCTTCAGCGCCGCCTGGCACAGCTCCTCGCGCCGGGTGGCGTCGAGGTAGGGTGCCGGCGCCCGCTCCACGACCTTCTGGTTGCGCCGCTGCACCGAGCAGTCGCGCTCCCACAGGTGCACGACGTTACCGTGGTGATCGCCGAGCAGCTGCACCTCGACGTGGCGCGCTCGCTCGACCAGCTTCTCGAGGTAGACCTCGCCGTTGCCGAACGCCGCCTCCGCC
>CBDTVS010000065.1:0-7612 GCA_965364245.1 uncultured Gammaproteobacteria bacterium
GGGCCCCTGATCCCGAGCCCGGAGCGCCCCTCGTGACGCAGGTCGACTGGTACTTCGACGTCATCTCCCCGTTCGCCTACCTGGCCAGCCAGCGCCTCGACACGCTGCCCGGGCAGATCTCGCTGCGTCCGGTGCCGGTGCTGTTCGCCGGACTGCTCGGGCACTGGCACACCAAGGGGCCGGCCGAGATCCCGCCGATGCGCCGCTTCACGTTCCGCCACATCGCCTGGCTCGCGCGCCGCGACGGCATCCCGCTACGGTTTCCACCCTGCCATCCGTTCAACCCGCTGCGCCTGCTGCGCCTGGCGATCGTGCTCGACGACGTCGCCGCGATCCAGCGCCTGTTCCGTTTCGTCTGGGCCGAGGGCCGCAGCGCCGACGACACATCGGCCTGGGAGGGGCTGATCGCCACGCTGGGCATCGACGACGTCGACGCGCGCATCGCCGCGCCGGAGGTCAAGACGCGCCTGCGTGAGAACACCGAGACGGCGATCGCCCGCGGCGTGTTCGGCGTGCCGACCTTCATCGTCGACGACCAGCTGTTCTGGGGCTACGACGCGATGCCGTTTCTCTCCGAGTACCTCGCCGGGCCGGCGGCGCTGCGCGAGGCGGTGCTCGATCCGGCCGACGCGCTACCCGAGGGACGGGGGCGCCCCGGCACGTGAACGCGACGCTCTGGCATGTCTACCTGCTGGAGTGCGACGGGCGGGCGATCTACACCGGCATCACCACCGACGTGACGCGGCGTGTCGCCGAACACGCCTCGGGGGGCAAGCGCGCGGCGCGTTTCACGCGTGGCCGGGCTCGGGTGCGTCTGTTGTATGCCACGGAGATCGGCGAGCGGGGCCTGGCGATGCGCGCCGAGCATCGCCTGCGCCGCCTGCCCAGGGCGACCAAGCTGCAGATCGCCGCGGCCGCGCCGGACGCGCAGGCGCTGCTCGGGAGGCTCGGCCTGATGGCGTGAGCCGCGTCAGGCTTCCGTGCCCGCCGGCTGGGCGTGCAGCCAGTGGTCGAGCATCTCCGCGCTGAGCGGTCGCGAGAAGTGATAGCCCTGGCCGATGTCGCAACCGAAGCGGCGCAACAGCGACTCGGTGGCCACGTCCTCGATACCCTCGGCGACCACGCGCATGCCGAAGGTGTGGGCGAGATCGATGATCGCGCGCACGATCTTCTGGTCGTGCTCGTTGCTGGTCACCTTGAGCACGAACGACTTGTCGATCTTGAGCTCGTCGAGCGGCAGGCGCTCCAGGTAGGCGAGCGACGAGTAGCCGGTACCGAAGTCATCGACCGAGATGCGTGCGCCGAGGTCACGCAGGTTGTGCACCGCCGCGATGCTCGCCTCCGGGTTGCTCATCATCGAGGTCTCGGTGATCTCGACCATCAGGCGGTGCGGCGCGACGTCCCAGATCGCCAGCGCATCGGAGATGATGTCGAGGATGCCGCGATGGGTCAGCAACTGGGCCGAGAGATTGACCGAGAGTTTGGCCGTGTCGGGCAGGCCGTCCAGCTCGCTGAACTGGCGTAGCGCGGCGTTGAAGGTCCAGCGCGTCAGCGGCACGATGACGTCGTTCTTCTCGGCCAGCGGAATCAGTCGTTCGGGTGAGACCCGTGCGTAAACCGGATGCTCCCAACGCAGCAGTGCCTCGAAACCGGCGACGCGGTGATCCTCCAGACGCAGCTGCGGCTGATAGGCGAGCGTGAATTCGCTGTTGTCGATCGCTGTTTCGACCGCGCGCAGGAGCGTGAAGTCGTCGGTGACTCGACCGTAGCTGCGCGGCTTGATCAGCGCGTAGGGCTGCATTTCGCGAAACGTCTGGTGCAGGCCGCCCTCGACCGCGGCGAGCAGGGCGTCGGGTGTCGGTCCGTGGTCGCGGTAGAGGGCGCCCGCGGCGCGGCAGGCAATGGCAATGGTCCGTTCGCCCAGCGTCACCGGTGGCTTGAGCTCGTCGAGCATCCGGTTGATCGCGAGTTCCATCAGCGCCTCGTCGCACGGTTCGGCGACCAGCACGCCGAACAGGCCGCCACCGAGATGGCCGATGCGGTCGCGGGACCTGACCGTGTCGAGCAGCCGCTGGCCGATGATGCCTAGACACTCGTCGCCGGCGCTGAAGCCGAGGGCGTTGTTGATGTCACGCAGGTGGCTGAGCTTGACCAGCACCAGGCCGAAGGTGGCGTCGCTCTCGCTGGCCGGCGTGGCGTGCGCCTTGAGTTCGTGCAGGAAGGTCTCGCGCGAAAGGATCGACGCTGGAGGATCCCCGTCGGGCACGGTCAGGCGAAGTAACGGCCGGGATCGATGCCGAACGCGCCTGAATCGTGCGAGTTGACGATTTCCAGCGGCCGTTGGTCCGGACCGGGGAGCTCGGAACCCAGGTCGAGGATCGAGTTGCGCTCGAGCGCGACCTTCTCCTCGTCGAGTACCAGCATCACCCTTGGCCGCAGACGCCGGGTGCGGTTCTGGGCGACGACGATGGCGATCTCGCCCGACGAGAGTTCGACGATGGTGCCGGTCGGGTAGACGCCGAGGCACTGGATGAACTGCTCGTAGAGCTGCGCCTGGAACTCCTTGTCGCGCCACTCGTACATCTGGCGGATCGCGTGATGGGCCGAGATCGGTGCGCGGAACGGCCGCGTGCTGGTGATCGCGTCGAAGCAGTCGACGATCGCGACGATCCGCGCGTAGATCGGGATCGTGCCACCCTTGAGACCCTGCGGGTAGCCGCTGCCATCGTGCCGCTCGTGGTGGTGGCGGATGCCGTCGAGTACGCGTTCGTTGATCCCGGCGCTTTGGCTGAGGATCTCGACCCCGTAGTCGACGTGCTTGCGCACCAGGACGTACTCCTCGTCGGTCAGCTTGCCCGGTTTGCTGAGCAGGTCGGGCGGCAGCTTGAGTTTGCCGATGTCGAACAGCAGTCCGGCCAGCCCGAGTTCCTGAAGCTGGTTGCGCGACAGGCCGAGGTGGCGACCGAACATCACCGCGAGCACCGAGGTGTCGATGGCGTGGTCGTAGGCGTAGGTGTCGACGCTGCGCAGTTTGGTCAGCCAGAGCAGGGCGTCGGGATTGCGGATCACGCTCTCGACCATGTCGTCGACCGCGGGCTTCACGCTGGCGGCCTCGATCTTCTTGCCGACCTTGATGCCTTCCACCAGCGACTCGATCGCCGTGCCGAGGGCGTGCTTGGAGTCGCGCGCGCGTGGCATCTCCTCCTCGATTCCCGCGGCGTCCTCGTAGGCGATGCACTGCTTGGGCATGCCCGGGATCGCGCGCAGCTCCTCCGAGAGGGGGATGCTGCCGAAGCTCAACAACGGCTCGGGCTGGTATTCGTCGCCCTTGGACTCGTCGATGTAGACGTGCTTGCAGTAGCGGCGCAGGTTGTCGATATCGTGGTCGTTGCGGATCAGGAAGCCCTGGAACAGGAACGGCGTCTCGATCCACGGGCGGTCGACCCGGGAGACGTACATCCCGATGCGCAGTTCGCTGGTAGTGAGTTTCTTTTCCACGCCTTGTGCCGATCGGCTTCCGGGCCAGGCCCGATGCTGGGTGCGGCTAGCCTACCAAGTTGCTCCGGGGGTGTGAACCACGCCGGTCGCCGGCGTTCGGCTATCCCCAAAGGGGTGGGCGTGGGATAATCGGACGACTGCACGAACAGCCCGAAGGAACGCCCCATGCTGCCCAAGTTCGAGAAGATCCTCTACGCCAGCGATCTCGGTGACCAGACCCGGCCCGCCTCCCGTGTGGCCGTGAGCCTAGCCCAGCAGTACGGCGCCACGATCGTGATGTGCCACGCGTTGGAACCGGTCGGCGCCTACGGCCGCGCCCTGATCGAGACCTACGTCTCCAGCGAGGATCTCGAGTCGGTGTACCAGGAGGGGCAGCAGCGCGTCCTCGAGAACATGCGCGAACGGCTCAAGAAGTTCACCGAGGAGGAGCTCGCGGGTAGCGCCGACATGTCGGCCCACGTCTCGAGCATCGTGGTCAAGGAGGGGTTGCCCGGCGAGGTGATCGTGGAGGAGGCCGAGAGCCACGGGGTCGACCTGATCGTGGTCGGCACCCACCGCAAGACCGGTGCGCTCAAGCGCATGCTGATCGGCTCCACGGCGCGCTACGTGACCCAGCACGCCAAGTGCCCGGTGCTGGTCGTCCCAACCGAGTGAGCCTCGAACGTGGCTCAGCCTGACGCGGGCAGCCACACGGAGAAGCGCACGCCGCGGCCGCCTGGCAGGTTGCCGGCAGTCACCCGCCCTCCGTGTGCCTCGGCGATGCGGCGTACCACGTAGAGACCCAGCCCGAGGTGGTGACCGCTGCCGTCGGTGTTGCGCCGCCCTGACACCGGCGCCTCGAACAGCCGCTCGATCAGCGTCTCCGGCAACGGCGGCCCGTCGTTGACCACGTCGAGTCGCCAGCCTCCCGCCTCGTTATCCAGCGCCACCGTGATCTCGCCAGCATCGGGCGTGAAGTCGACGGCGTTGTCGAGCAACTTGTCGAGCAACTGCTCGAGACGGTGGTCGGCACCGTCGATCCAGGCCGGGTTCCCGGGCAGCGCCGTCGAGAGCCGGAGCTGCGGGTGCGCCATGACGAAGCTGTCGAGATAGCCGCGTAGCAGGGCGGCGAGGTCCAGCCGGACGCGCGGATCGCCCTGCAGCGCCTCCTCGAGATCGGCCGCCTCGGTGAGCGCGGCGAGGGTCTGCTCGAGCCGCGCTAGACCGCGCCCGGCGCGCTCCAGCAACCGATCACGCGCCGCATTGTCCGGCTCCTCGGCGAGATTCTGCAGCGCGGTGGCGACGCTGTTGAGCGGGTTGCCGAGTTCGTGGCGCAGCGTGCGCGGCAGGCTCTCGACGAAACGACCGTGACGCTGCAGGCGGGTCAACAGGGCGGAGATGGTGCGCGAGAGCTCACCTAGCTCGTCGCCGCTCTCGGCATCCGCGCGCAGCCTCGAGCTGACCTGCCGCCCGCGCGCGTCGATCGCCGCGCCGGCCTCGCGTTCGAGACGCCGGATACGCCACGCGAGGCGTACCGCGAACAGCAACAGCGCCAGCGCGCTGGCACCGATCAACGCCAGGCTGGCGACCGTGAAGTCGGCGAAGTTGCGATACCGTGATCTCAGCAGGTCGTCGAGACCCTGTTCCGCGGCCACCGCGCCGACCGTTCTGCCAGCGACCACGAGCGGGGTGGCGGCGACCAGCACGCCATCGCCGATCTCGAGGCGTGCGCTGCCCGTACGGCCCGCGAGCGCCATGTCGGTCGGCGCCAGTGCGAGGCGCGCCTGCCGTTCGGGTGCGCGACCGAGCCCGGACGGGCCACCGACGCTGGCGCGCACCCAGCCGTCGCGGTCGAGCACCCAGATCCGCGCCGAACCGGCATCCAGGGCGTGCAATGGCTGCTCCAGTCGAGGGTCGCGGTAGCGCGGTCGCAGCGGCGGCGAGAGGTGGCCCAGGCTCCCGGCCTGCCCGGCGTCGACGAATCCCAGGCGCAGCACCGGATGACGCGCGAGAATCGCCAGCGGCAGGCGGAACTCCACGGTGTAGCCGTCGCCGCTGGGCTGCCAGTAGCCCTCGATGCCGAGGTCGGGACCGGCCATGAGCCGTGTCCCGTCGGGCGTGCTCGGCAGCACGTCGATCCGGCCCGGTCCCTGTGCGGTGAGCACGCGGTAGCGCGAGATGCCATCGTCGGCATGCAGCTCGAGACGCAGCCGGTCGCTGCCGGCGAACCCGGGAGCACCCGGGTTACGGTAATCCGGGCGTGGATCGCGCACCTCGGCCAGCACGTAGAGCCAGCCGTCGCGCGTGCCGAGGCGCAGCCGCAGGCCGGTCTTCCCCGGTGTGGAGTAGGGCCCGATCACGAGAGCATCGCCGGCCATCTCTGACCAGCGTCCCGGGTAGCCGTCTAGCGTCTCGTCGGCTTCGAGCGGCGCGGCGTAGAGCACGGTGGTCCCGCCCGCACCGGTCGTGCTCGTGGCGAGTCGGGCGGCCTCGGGTTGCAGCAGCAGCGCCGCGCCGCTGGCCAGCAGTTCGAGGGCGCGCAGCTGACCGTCGACCAGGAAGCCCTCGAACGCGACCATCGCGCGCCAGGCGAGCCATGGCAGCGTCAGCAGCAGCAGGCTGGCGAGGAGCAGTTTGCTGCCGAGCGATGGGCCACGACGGCGTGCCATCAGCCCTCCCAGCGGTAGCCGAAGCCGTAGACGTTGGCGATCGCCGCGAATCCGGGATCGATCTCGCGGAACTTATGGCGCAGGTTGCGCACGTGGGTGTTGACGGTGTTGTTGGTGACCACGGTCTGACGCGTCGCTGCGGCGAGGCGGTCGTAGCTGGCGCCGCGCGCATGCCCCGGCTCGGCGATCGCATGCAGCACGCGGAACTCGGTCAGGGTCAGCTGCAGCGGCTCGCCACGCCAGGCCGCGCTGCAGCGCTCGATGTCGAGTTCCAGCGCGCCGAGCTGGCGCGGGGGCGTCGCGCCTCCGGACGGGGCGCGCATGCGCAGCAGCGCCGCGACCTTCTCGACCAGGAATTCCAGCGACACCGGTTTGACCTGGTAGTCGCAGGCGCCGAGGCGTAGCCCGGAGATGCGGTCGATGTCGTCGCTGCGGCTGCTCAGGAACAGCACCGGCAAGCCGGGCGTACCGGCGAGCAGCTCGCGGCACAGCGTGAAGCCGCCGTCGTGCTCGTCGCCCAACATGATGTCGAGGATCGCCAGCTCGGGGGGCGCTGCGGCGAGTTTCCTGCGCGCCTCGTCGACCCCGCCACACGCCCCGGCCCGGTAACCACGCCGCGCGAGGGCCTCGGCGCAGCTGGCGCGCTGGTCGGGGTCGTCCTCGACGATGGCGACGGTGTGGGGCATGGGGCGCGGCGTGACGGGTCAGACGCCGCCATTCTAGCCCCGTCACGTGCGCCGCCGGCCAACCCGGGCCCTCGATCTCCATGATTTCTCCAGCGTTGCTCCACCTGACCTGCAAGCTCACGCGGGCCGTTGGCGTTGCAATGGCCTCACCGGCGCGGGTGTGGGATGCCGTCGGCGCACAGGCCGATGACCGCCAGGGACGGCGGGGCTGGTTCAACGGCGGGCACGGCCCGCGAGGAGAGACGCATGCACCTGTTCGTACCCCTCAGCGACGCACTGCTTTTCGATCACCCGGAGCGCATCAGCGGCCCGCTGGTGCCGTTCTCGGTGGACCTGCCCTGCGACCGGGCCTGGGCCGTCGAGCCCCTCGACAAGGAGAACGACCATGACCCGAACCAAGCCACGCCTGGCGCACGTCTGGCTGACGACCCTGCTGTTCCTGCTGCTCGCCGGGCTGACGACGTTCGCGCGGGCGGCGCCGCACGAGCGGATTCTGGGCGAGACCCGCAGCGGCACGCTGTGGCTGCAGACCGAGGGCGCACGGGACGGCTACACGGCCGCGCCAGGTCTGGCGACGGAGGTGACCATCGAGGTGACCGCGCTGGTCGCCAGGGCCACGGTGCGCCAGCGCTTCGCCAACCCGGGACGTGACTGGGCGGAAGGTATCTACGTCTTCCCGTTGCCCGAAACGGCCGCGGTCGACGGGCTGAAGCTGCGCATCGGCGAGCGGGTCATCGAGGGGCAGGTCAAGGAGCGGGCCGAGGCGAAGCGCACCTACGA
>CBDTVS010000066.1:0-7574 GCA_965364245.1 uncultured Gammaproteobacteria bacterium
GAACGGCTCCCCGCGATCATGTCGCAAGTGTACCGTGCCGCCTGCCCCAGCGCGCCGCGGCGCCTCGCACGGAACCCGATTCGGGCCATACTTGGTTGGTGGGGTATGGGCGTAATTGACGTTTACGTAAACGTCACCAATAATGGGGCCAGAAGAGCCTGGCCGAGGTGACCCACACACCCGAGCCGAAGGTCAACGGAGGAAGAGGATGCAGGACCACACGATCCGGATCACGTCGGAGCCCGACGCGGCGACCATCGATTTCGCCCCGACGTTCAACGTCGCGGTGCCGTTCATCGACCGCCACCTCGTCGAGGGGCGCGGCGCCAAGGTGGCGATCCGCGAGACCCCCGGGCGCGAGGTGACCTACAGCGAGCTCGCCGAGCGCGTCGACCGTTGTGGCAACGCCCTGCTCGGCCTGGGCCTGGGGCGCGGCGAGCGGGTCCTGATGATGGTCAAGGACTGCGCCGAGTTCTATTTCCTGTTCTGGGGCGCGATCAAGGCGGGCATCGTACCGGTGCCGCTCAACACCCTGCTGCGCGCCAAGGACTACGCCTTCATGATCGAGGACTCCGGCTGCAGCGGGGTCGTCTATTCGCCCGAGTTCGCCGCCGAGGTCGAGCCAGCGCTCGCGGCCTCGCCGCACAAGCCGGCGCACGTACTGCGCACCGAGGGCGACGGAACGACCCTGGTCGGCCTGATCGACGCCGCCGGGACCGACCTCGCGGCGGCCCCGACCACGGCCACCGACGACTGTTTCTGGCTCTACTCCTCCGGCACCACCGGCACGCCCAAGGGCGCGGTCCACCTGCACCGCGACATGGTGGTCACCAGCCAGTTCTACGGCGTCGACACGCTCGGCGTGCGCGAGGACGACGTCTGCTTCTCGGCCGCCAAGCTGTTCTTCGCCTACGGCCTCGGCAACGGCATGACCTTCCCGCTCTGGGTCGGCGCCAGCGCGGTGCTGTTCCCGGCGCGACCGATGCCGGACAACACCCTCGAGATCATCGGCAAGTTCAAACCGACGCTCTACTTCGGCGTACCGACCCTCTACGCCGCGCAACTCGCGTACCTCGAAGCGAACGAGGCCGACTTCTCCTCGGTGCGCTACTGCGTCTCGGCCGGCGAGGCGCTGCCGGCGGACATCTTCCGGCGCTGGAAGGAGAAGACCGGCAGCGTGATCCTCGACGGCATCGGCTCTACCGAGGCGCTGCACATCTTCATCTCCAACACGCCGGACGACTACAAACCCGGCACCAGCGGGCGCATGGTCACCGGCTACCAGAGCCGCATCGTTGACGAGAACGGCAACCAGGTGGCAGCGGGCGAGAGCGGCCAGCTGATGATCAAGGGCGACTCGGCCGCCAAGTACTACTGGAACAACCCGGCCAAGACCGCCCAGACCATGGTCGACGGCTGGCTCAACACCGGCGACACCTACCTGCAGGACGCAGACGGTTACTTCGTCTACTGCGGCCGCAACGACGACATGCTCAAGGTCGGCGGCATCTGGTGCTCACCGTTCGAGATCGAGGCCAAGTTGATCGAGCACCCGAAGGTGCTCGAGGCCGCGGTGGTCGGACGCGAGGACGACCACGGGCTGGTCAAGCCCGAGGCCTACGTGGTGCTCAAGACCCCCGACGAGGCCGGCGAAACCCTCGAGAAGGCACTGCTCGAGCACTGCAAGGGCGGCCTGGCACCCTACAAGTACCCGCGCTGGTTCCGCTTCGTCGACGAGCTGCCGAAGACGGCCACCGGCAAGATCCAGCGCTTCCGGCTGCGCCAGGCGTGAGCCGGTGAACGAATCGCGTTTGACCGCGATCAAGGACGACCCGTCACGACTCCGGAGAAAGTCGGGGAAGACCAGCACCGCGGCCCGGCCGCGCGTGCCGGCGAGATGCCGCGAACGCACATCGACCATCGTGCGCCGTGGCGCTAAGCTAGGAACAATCGTCGCGCTTGCCACCGCGTGACGTGTCCACACCATAAGGCAACCCAAACCACCGTCCACCAGGAGGAGACCTGATGAGCAACCAACACAACAAGGGCATTTCGCGCCGTACGCTGATCAAGGGCGCGGGCGCCGCCGCAGGCCTCGCCGCGGCGGGCAGCATCCTTCCCGCCCGATTCGCATACGGCATGTCGCACGGCAAGATGGCACCGATCAAGATCGGCATCCTGCTGCCCTACAGCGGCACCTACGCGATGCTCGGCAACTCGATCACCGACGCCATGAAGCTGCGCATCGCCGCGGCCGGCGACATGCTCGGCGGCCGTCCGGTCGAGTACGTCGCGATCGATTCCGAGATGTCGGTACCCAAGGCGCCGCAGAACACCAGCAAGCTGGTCGACAAGGACCAGGTCGACATCCTGGTCGGCCCGGTGCACTCGGGCATCGCCGCGGCGATGGCCAAGATCGTCGGCCAGCGCGAGAAGCCGATCATGATCGTGCCCAACGCCGGCTCCAACGGCGTGACCGGCCCGCTGTGCGCACCGAACATCTTCCGCACCTCGTTCTCGAACTGGCAGCCGGCCTACCCCGGCGGCACGCAGATGGCGAAGGACGGCCACAAGACCTGCATCACCATCGCCTGGAAGTACGCCGCGGGGCGCCAGATGATGGACGCCGGCGCCGAGGCCTTCACCAAGGCCGGCGGCAAGGTGATCAAGGACATCGAGGTGCCGTTCCCGGACGTCGAGTTCCAGGCCTTCCTGTCGGAGATCGCGGCGCTCAAGCCCGATGCCGTGTTCGCCTTCTTCTCCGGCGGCGGCGCGACCAAGTTCCTCAAGGACTACGCCGCGGCCGGCCTGAAGTCGATCCCGCTGTACGGCCCGGGCTTCCTGACCGAGGGCGTGGAGAAGGCCGCCGGTGAGGCCGCCGAGGGCGTGCGCACCACGCTGCACTACTCCGCCGACCTCGACAACCCGTCGAACGTCGCCTTCCGCACCGCCTACGAGAAGGCGACCGGCCGGGTGGCCAACGTGTTCGCGGTGCAGGGCTACGACGCCGGCTCGCTGATCGTGCAGGCGATGGCCGCGGTGAAGGGTGATACCGGTGCGACCGCCGACATCATCGCCGCGATGGAGAACGCCAACTTCGTCGACAGCCCGCGCGGGCCGTGGAAGATGTCGAAGGCGCACAACCCGATCCAGAACATCTACCTGCGCGAGGTGCGTGGCGGTGCCCAGAAGTACCTAGGCATGGCCTCCGAGGCGCTGGAGGACCCGGCCACCGGCTGCAAGATGGCCTGATCGATCAAGGTGCAAGGACGCCGGCGTTCCCTGCCGGGGACGCCGGCGTCCGCGCATCAGGCCCTCGCGTGATGGACTTCTCGACCTTCCTGATCCAGCTGCTCAACAGCGTCCAGTACGGCTTCCTGCTGTTCCTGGTGGCCAGCGGCCTGACGCTGGTGTTCGGCATCATGGGCATCATCAACCTGGCCCACGGCGCCTTCTACATGTTCGGCGCCTACATCGTCTGGTGGCTGTTCGGCTTCACCGGGAGCCTGACCCTGTCGATCCTGCTCGGCGTGCCGCTGATCATGCTGCTCGGCCTGGCCATCGAACGGCTCGCGATCGCGCACCTCTACCAGCGCGACCACCTCTACCAGGTGCTGCTCACCTTCGGCCTGATCCTGGTGCTCAACGAGTGCCAGAAGATCTTCTGGGGCACCAACTTCCACTCCGTGCCGGTGCCCGAGGCGCTGTCCGGATCGATTCCGCTGACCGAGAACCAGGTCTACCCGGTCTACCGCGTGTTCATCTCGATCGTCTGCATGCTGCTCGCCGCCGGCATGTACCTGCTGATCCAGAAGACGCGGCTCGGCATGACCATCCGCGCCGGCGCCAGCAACCGTGAGATGGTCCAGGCGCTGGGCATCAACATCAAATGGGTCTTCGCCGTGGTGTTCAGCCTCGGCGCCGGCCTGGCCGGCTTCGCCGGCATGATCGGCGCGCCGGTCAGCTCGGTCTACCCGGGCATGGGCGACCACGTCCTGATCATCTCGTTCGTGGTCGTGGTGATCGGCGGCATCGGCTCGATCAAGGGCGCGTTCATCGGCGCGATGCTGATCGGCCTCGCCGACACCTTCGGCAAGGTGCTGGTGCCCGACTTCGCATCGATGGCGGTCTACGCGACCATGGCCGTGATCCTGCTGTGGCGGCCGCAGGGCCTGTTCGGCCAGTCGGTCCACTAGAGCGCCGGCATGTTCCGCACCTCGCTCGCCACCAACATCGCCCTGCTCGCCGCGATCGTCGTGCTGGCCGCGTTGCCGCCGTTCCTCGGCATCTACTACGGCAACCTGGTCACGCGGATGATGATCCTCGGCATCTTCGCGATGAGCCTCGACCTGCTGATCGGCTTCACCGGCCTGGTCAGCTTCGGGCACGCCGCCTTCTTCGGTCTGTCCGGCTACATCCTGGCGATCCTGATGATGGACGTCGAGTCGGCATCGCTCTACTGGGTGCTGCCGACCTGCCTCGCCGTCACCGCGCTGGCCGCGGTCGTGATCGGCTGGTTCTCGGTGCGCACCAGCGGCATCTACTTCATCATGATCACGCTCGCCTTCGCGCAGATGCTGTTCTACTTCTTCAACGAGAACACGGCGCTCGGCGGCTCCGACGGCATGTTCATCTTCAACAAGCCGACGCTGGCGATCGGCTCGTGGAACCCGATCGACCTCGACGACCACCACACCTTCTACTACGTCGTGCTCGTCTCGCTGGTGATCTCCTACCTCGGCCTGCGGCGCCTGCTCAACGCCCCGTTCGGCCAGGTGATCCAGGGCATCCGCACCAACGAGCACCGCACCCGCGCACTCGGCTTCGCAACACCCCGTTACAAGCTGGTCAGCTTCGTCATCGCCGGCACGCTGGCCGGCTTCGCCGGCTTCCTCGAGGCGATGCACACCTCGATCATCAGCCCGGCCCACCTCGGCTGGCATGAGTCGGGCCACGTGATGATGACGGTGATCCTCGGCGGGATCGGCACCCTCTACGGCCCGGTCGTCGGCGCCTTCGCGTTCGGCTTCCTGCACGACTGGCTGCAGGATGTGACCACCTACCCGACGCTGTACACCGGGCTCTTCGTCATCGCCGTGGTGCTGTTCCTGCCACGCGGCATCGTCGGCCTGCCCGGCGCACTGACCCGCCTGTACCGGCGCCTGCGCTCCGACCCGGGGGACTCCGGATGAGCGAACCGATCCTCGCCACCGAGCGTCTCGGCCGCCAGTTCGGCGCACTGCGCGCAGTCTTCGGCGTCTCCCTCGAGTTCGAGCCGGGCGTGGTGCACGCCATCATCGGCCCGAACGGCGCCGGCAAGACCACGCTGATCAACCTGCTCTCCGGCGACCTGCCACCGAGCGACGGGCGCATCCGCTACCGCGGTCGTGACATCACGGGCATGGCTCCGAACCGCATCTCGCAGCTCGGCATCGGGCGCAGCTTCCAGAAGACCAACATCTTCCCCGGCTTCACCTGCCTCGAGAACTGCTGGCTGGCCGCACAGTCCCGCCGGCGTACCTCGATGCAGTTCTTCCGCCCCGCCCGCCGCCTGCGCGACGTCGAGGAGCGCGCACTCGAGGCGCTCGACACCTGTGGCCTCGGTGAGAGGCGCGACACCGTCGCCGCCGAGATGAGTTACGGCGAGCAACGCCAGCTGGAGATCGGCATGATGCTGGCGACCGAGCCCGACCTGCTGCTGCTCGACGAGCCGCTCGCCGGCATGGGCACCGAGGAGGCGGCCCAGGTCGTCGCCCTGTTGCGCAGGCTGGCCGCGGAGCACACGCTGATCCTGATCGAGCACGACATGGACGCGGTGTTCGCGATCGCCGACCGGATCACCGTGATGGTCAACGGCGAGGTGCTCGAGACCGGCAGCGTCGAGCAGATCCGCAACAGCGCCGAGGTGCAGCAGGCCTACCTCGGTGTCGAGGAGGACGAGGCGTGAACGACAGCGCGCGCCTGCCGATCGTCGCCGCCCACGGCATCCACACCTACTACGGCGCGAGCCACGTGCTGCACGGCATCGACCTGGTGGTGCACCCGGGCGAGACGCTCAGCCTGATCGGCCGCAACGGCATGGGCAAGACCACCACGCTGCGCAGCCTGGTCGGACTGACCCCGGCGCGCGAGGGACGCGTCGAGATCCGCGGCGTCGACATGACGCGTGCGGCACCGCACCGCATCGCCCGCGAGGGGATCGCGTTCGTGCCCGAGGACCGCGGCATCTTCCCGAACCTGACGGTGCGCGAGAACCTGGTGATGGCCGCGCGGCCCGGTCGCGGCGGCCGCGACGACTGGAGCTACGAGCGCGTGCTGAAGTTGTTCCCCCGGCTGCACGAACGGCTCGGCAACCTCGGCAACCAGCTCTCCGGGGGCGAACAGCAGATGCTGACCGTGGCCCGTGCGCTGCTGACCAACCCCGAGCTGATCATTCTCGACGAGGCCACCGAGGGGCTCGCGCCGCTGATCCGCAAGGAGATCTGGAACGTCATCCGCGAGATCAAGAAGACCGGCATGGCCTCGATCATCGTCGACAAGGATCTCGACGCGCTGTTCAGGATCTCCGACCGCTGCGTGATCCTGGCCAAGGGACAGGTGGTCTACGAGGGCACGGCCAGCGACCTGGCCGCGCGTCCCGAGGTGCATACGCAGCATCTCGGCGTGTGAGTCGGGGCGTCTGCCGCCCGGATCAGCCTCCCGAACTCTCTGGCCGCGACCCGGGCAGCCGACCCGGCGACGGGAACCTACTTGCTGAACTCGATCGCGCCGTCCGGTAGCAGGTAGAGCACCAGCGCCGCGCCGCCGCTGACCGTCGGCGGGTGGGCGCTGTCGGGCGGGTAGACCACCCAGCCGGCGCCGTGGCCGTCGAACTGCGCCCCCGGGGTCAGCGGCATGACCATGTCGACCTCGCCGTTGGGGTGGCGGTGGTGTGGCCCGACGACGTCGTCCATGTGCACCACGTCGACACTGAACCCGGCGCTGGCGGGGCCGGGCTTGATCACGCGCCCGAAGCGGATGCCGCCGTGCTCGCGATCGCACATCCAGCCCGCGGCGACGGCATCCTGGCAGGCGCGCCTGACCGACTGGAAGGTGTTGCCGTCCGGAGGGAAGGTCTCGTTGAGCGCGGTGGCCAGGTCGTCGTCGAGCGTGTGCTCGGCGCAGAAGGTCATCACCGGGCGCAGCAGCAGGTTGAAGAGTGCCGGCGTCATCTCCATGGGTCGTCCTCCGTCAGTTCGATTCGGTTGTGCGCAGCGGCTGGCCCGCGGCGACCCTGCGGCGCAGCCACAGCGAGGCGCGGTAGCGGTCCTCGCCGTAGGCGGCCGCGAGGTGATCGAGCACGGCCAGCACCCGCGCCGGACCGACCGCGTCGCCCCAGGCCAACGGCCCGCGCGGGTAGTTGACGCCGTAGCGCATGGCGTCGTCGACCGCGGCGGCGTCGCAGACGCCCTGCAGCACCGCCTCGGCACCCTCGTTGGCGAGCAGGCTGACGGTACGCATCAGCGCCAGGCCCGGCGTGTCGTCGAGGCGCACGACCCGCTTGCCTAGCGCCTGCAGCAGACCGCATGCGTCGG
>CBDTVS010000067.1:0-7564 GCA_965364245.1 uncultured Gammaproteobacteria bacterium
CGTCGGTCGGGTCGCTTGCGAACCAGTGCCAAAGCGCGCCGCCGATGCCGAGGATCACCGCCGGCTGCACGACCAGCACCAGCAGGGCCATCAGGAAGCCGAACATGCGTGCGCCACGCGTCCAGTCGAGCTGCGCGGTCAACTCGGCACCGCCGTCCGCGGGCGTGAAGTCGAGACGGGCGACGCAGCCGCCCAGGGCCACGACGAGCCCGGACTCGCCGCGGCGGCGCACGCGGGTCGAGCCGGCGACCAGGCTCAGGGCCTGGCTGACGGCCGCGGCCGGATCGAGACCTGGTAGGCGCCACGCCCCCTGCTCGACCCGCGGCCAGCCATGCTGACGCTGCAGCAGACGCAGGCAGATCGCCCAGACCACGGCGGCGACCAGAATGCCGCCGCCGATGACCAGGTAGGCGCTCTCGGGCGCCATCGCGCGGGCGGTCAGCCCCTCCGCGGCCCGACCAGCTCGATCGGGTAGCCGTCCGGGTCCTCGACGAAGGCGATGATCGACGTGCCGGCATTCATCGGCCCGGCCTCGCGGATCACCTTGCCGCCGCGTGCGTGCACCGCAGCGGTCGCGGCATGCACGTCGTCGACCTCGACGGCGATGTGGCCGTAGCCGCCGCCCACCTCGTAGGCGTCGACGCCCCAGTTGTAGGTCAACTCGATCTGGGCACCCTCGGGATCGTCGGCGAAGCCGAGGAAGGCGAGCGTGAACTCGCCGTCGGGGTAGTCCTGGCGCCGGCGCAGCTCCATGCCGAGCACCTCGGTGTAGAAGCGGATCGCGCGCTCGAGGTCGCCGGTCCGCAGCATGGTGTGGTGGATGCGCATCAGTCGTCGAAGCGCTTGATCATGCGCCCGAGGTCACGCCCGGCGAAGATGTGCACGTGGAAGTGCGGCACCTCCTGGTGGGCGTCCGGGCCGGTGTTGGCCAGCAGGCGGTAGCCGGACTCGACCAGGCCCAGCTGACGCGCGACCGTGCCCACCGCACGCCAGAAACCGGCGATCAACGCGTCGGGCGCCTCGGCGGCGAAATCGTCCTGCGAGACGTACTCGCCCTTCGGAATCACCAGCACGTGCACCGGCGCCTGCGGCGCGATGTCGTGGAAGGCGAGCGCGTGCTCGTCCTCGTAGACCCTGTTGCACGGCAACTCGCCGCGCAGGATGCGGGCGAAGACGTTGTTGCGGTCGTAGCTCATCGAATCCTCGCGGTTGGGGTGATGCGGATCAGCGCTTGCGCGCCAGGGTCAGGCCGTCGGCGAGCGGCAGCAGGCTGAGATCGACGCGTTCGTCGGCGTGCAGCTTGTCGTTGAACTGGCGGATCGCGACGGTGTCCTCGTCATTGACCTCGGGGTCGATCACGCGCCCTGACCAGAGCGTGTTGTCGGCCACGATCAGCCCGCCGCCGTGCAGCAGCTTCAGGCACGCCTCGTAGTAGGCCTCATAGCCGGCCTTGTCGGCGTCGATGAAGGCGAGGTCGTAGTGAGCGCGCTCCTCTTCGAGCAGTGTCTCGAGCGTCTCCAGTGCGGGGGCGAGACGCAGGTCGATGCGCTCGGCGACGCCCGCCTCGGCCCAGTAGCGCTGCGCGATGGCGGTCCACTCCTCGCTGATGTCACAGGTGACCAGGCGGCCGTCCTCTCGCATCGCCTGGGCCATCCACAGCGCGCTGTAGCCGGTAAAGGTGCCGACCTCGATGATCCGCTTGGCACCGAGCAGGCCGACCAGCAGGTTGAGGAACTGGCCCTGCTCGGGCGCGACCTGCATCTGCGCCTCGGGCAGGGCCGCGGTCTCTTCGCGCAGGCGGCGCAGGATGCCGGGCTCACGCAGCGAAACGCCGCGCAGGTAGCTCTCCAGGGCCTCGTTCATGGGCAGGGTCTTGCCGGTCATGTGATGTCATGCGTGACGGCACGTTAGCCGAAGCATTAATCGTAGCAGCCACTTGGCGCAGGCTCTATCATGCGCCTCCACCACCGTGCTCGAGAAACCGCCGTCATGATGCGCCAGTTGCTCGCCGCCGTTGCCGCTCTGCTGTTCGCCGTGCTGTTGCTGATGCTCTCCGGCGGCCTGCTCGGCAGCCTCGTCGGCCTGCGTGCGATCCACGAGGGCTTCCCGGTCACGGTCGCCGGACTGATGATGTCGGCGTTCTACGGAGGCCTGATCCTCGGCACGCTGCGCTGCGGTCGGCTGATCAACCGGGTCGGCCACATCCGTGCCTTCAGCGCGTTCTGCGCAGTGAATGCCGCGGCGATCCTCGCCCTGCCGCTGGTGACCGACCCCTGGGCCTGGCTCGCACTGCGCGCGCTGATCGGCTTCAACATGGCCGGGCTCTACATGGCCATCGAGAGCTGGCTCAACGCCAGCACCGGGGCCGAGTCCCGTGGCACCATCATGGCGCTGTATATGGGGCTGAGCTACCTGGCGATGGGCGGCGGTCAGTTCATGCTCGGCCTCGGCACGGTGGAGGGAGACGGCCTGTTCATGGTCGCCGCGATGTTGATGGTCCTGGCACTGGTGCCGGTCGCGGTGACCCGAGCCAGCCACCCGACGCCGGTCGCGACCTCGCGGCTTAACGTGATCGCCCTCTACCGTCTGTCGCCCCAGGCCGTGCTCGGTTGCGCCTGCGGCGGCATGCTGACCGGCGCCCTGTTCGGCATCGGGCCGATCTATGCCGGCGAACTTGGCCTCGAATTGCCGGAAATCGCCCGTTTCATGGGCATCCTGATCGTCAGCGGACTGATCCTGCAGCTACCCTTGGGGCGGCTCTCCGATCGTTTCGACCGCCGCATCGTGATCGCCGGTACCGCGGTGGCAGCGGCACTCGCAAGCCTGCTGCTGTGGGCCCTAACCGATCACTACAGCGTCACCACACTTACCGCGAGTGGCGCCGAAAGCCATTTCCTCTGGTTGCCGGACCCTCTGCCCCTGCTGTTTGCAGCGGCCCTCTGTGGCGGGACCATGGCCACCATCTACCCGCTGTGCGTGGCGCACGCCAACGACCACATCAGCGCCGAGGACATGATCCAGGCGAGTGGTGGACTGGTGCTGGCCTACGGCTCCGGTGCGATCTTCGGGCCCGCCGGCGCGGCGCTCGGGATGCAGATCGCCGGACCGGGCGGTCTGTTCGGGTTCACAGCGATCATCTCCATGCTGACCGTAGCCCTGACCCTGTGGCGTCACTACCGCGGCGCGGTCAGCGTGCAGGCCGAGAAGGAGACCTTCGTGGTGATGCCGGTGGCCGTCACGCTGCCCAACGTCGGCGAACTCGATCCGCGCGTTCCCGACCCCGAGCAGGAAGCACCGAGCCCGGAGATCGACGCGGTAGAGTCCAGCGAGGACGGCGACAACGATCTGCGCCCGCTGTGAAGCCGCTTTCCGACTCGCGTCCACCACGCTAGAGTCGCCGCATGCCCGATCGCACCGCCTCTCCCCCGCGAGTCGACGGCCCGGTGCGTGTCACCCAGTTCACCGACCTGCACCTGCTCGGCGACCCGGCCGCACACCTGCGCGGCGTCGACACCGAGGCCACCTTCCGCGCGGTCCTCGACGCCGCGCAGCGTGACTGCGCGCGCGCCGACCTGCTGCTGCTGACCGGTGACCTCGCGGAAAATGGCGAGCCGGCCGCCTACGCGCGGCTACGCGCGCACCTCGATGCACAGCAGGTCGCCGACGACCGGCTCCTGGCGCTGCCTGGCAACCACGACGCCGCTGACGAACTCGCGACGGTCTTCGACGGCACCGGCACGGCGCGGGTCACCGCGCGGACGCTCGGCGGCTGGGAGGTGTTGCTGCTCGATTCGAGCGTGCCGGGCCGCTCCGAGGGGCACCTCGACGCCACCCAGCTCGACTGGCTCGACGCGCGCCTGGCGCGGGCCGCAAGGCGACATGCCCTTGTGGTGCTGCACCACCAACCACTGCCGATCGGCAGCACCTGGCTCGACGCCATCGCCCTCGACAACGGACCCGAACTGCTCGGGCTGCTCGATGCCCATGCCAACGTGCGCGGCGTGCTGTTCGGCCATGTCCACCAGGCGTTCGAACGGCGCCGGCACGGCGTGCGCCACATCGCGACGCCATCGACCTGCGTGCAGTTCGTACCACGCCGCGCGCGGATCGAGATCGACGCCCTGGGACCGGGCTGGCGCACGCTGGAACTGCATCCCGACGGGCGCATCCGCACCCGCGTGCGCCGGGTCGCTGCGTCTCACCCCGCTGCGGAGTCGCGACCGGGCAGGAGGTAGAGCGCACCGGCCAGCAGGCAGCAGCAGCCGAACAGCGCGATCACCGGCTGCGGACCGAGCCACTCGGCCAGACTGCCGGCGAGCAGGTTGCCGAGCGGGAACAGGCCGACGAACAGCACGCTGAACAGCGCCATCACCCGGCCGCGCAGGCGGTCGGGCACGCTCAGCTGCAGCGTGGTGTTGCACGTCGCGATCAGCGTCGTGAACGCGAAACCGATCGCCGCGAGCAGTGGCAGCGCCAGCCAGGTCGGCGGCAGCGTCGCGAAGCCGAGCAGGCCCTGGCCCGCGGCGAGCGCGGCGCCGCGAATCACGCGCGCCTGGCCACCGACCCGGGCGTGCGCGGCGAGCCACAGCGCGGCGCAGAACGCACCGGCGCCGTTTGCCGCCAGCAGCGTGCCGAGCAGGTCTGCCGCGCCACCGTAGAGATCGCGTGCGATCACCGGCATCAGCAACGAGAACGGCAGACCGACCAGGCTCACGGTCATCACCATCGCCATCACGCCGCGCAGGCGGGCATCGCCGCGCACCAGCATCACGCCGGTCCAGAAGCCGTCGCCCGCGACGTGTTCGCGCAACCGTGGTTCGCGGACGGCGCCGTCCATCGCCAACAGCGCGACCAGGATCGCGGCAAAGCTCGCCGCGTTGACCACGAACGCCCACCCCTCGCCCGCCACGGCGATGATGACACCGGCCAGTGCCGGGCCGACGAAGCGCGCGGCGTTGAACAGCGCCGAGTTGAGCGCGATGGCGTTGGGCAGGTCCTCGCGCGGTACCAGGTCGGCGATGAACGCCTGGCGCGCCGGCATCTCGATCGCCTGCACGCAGCCGAGCAGCGCGGCGAGCGCCATCAGGTGCAGCACCTCGACGTCGCCCGCGAACGTCAGCGCCGCGAGTGCCACGGCCTGCAACAGCGCGACGCTGTGCGCGGCGAGCAGCATGCGATGCCGCGAGACCCGGTCGGCGAGGTGCCCGGCCGGGATGCCGAGCAGCAGGATCGGCAGCAGGCCGGCGAACGCCACCAGGCCGAGCCACAGGCTCGAGTCGGTCAGCCGGTAGACCAGCCAGGCCAGCGCGGTCTGCTGCACCCACGAACCGCTCAGCGAGGCGAGCTGGCCAGCAAAGAAGCGCCGGAAGTTCGGATGACGCAGCGCGCGCGCGACGTGCGCCATCGCCGACCGCTACTTCGAGGTGTGGACGAACGTGCCGTCCCAGTCGGGGCCGGGCGGGTCGAGGCGCAGGTGCGCGATCCGCTCGAGATACATGTCGTAGAGGACGTGCGCGCCGGAGGCCTTGAGCGTGCGGAAACCGGCCTCGGCATCCTCCCAGCGCCGCTCGATGTAGGCCATCCGCGCCCCCTCATAGACCGCCAGCTCGGCGCGTACCTCGCTGGTCGCCTCGTCGAGACGGCAGATCGGCGTGTAGATCCGGGTCGGCTCCTGCTTGCCCTTGACCTTCACGCGATCCAGCTGCCGGAACAGGTAGTCCTGCTGGCCGGCGTGGGTCTGCTCGCCGACGATCAGCTGCACGCCGTAGAACTTGGTCAGCCCCTCGAGGCGCGAACCGAGGTTCACCGAGTCGCCGAGTACCGTGTAGGAGCGCCGGAACTGGGAGCCCATGTTGCCGACGTTCATCGGCCCGGTGTTGAGGCCGATGCCGATGTTGACCTCGGGGTAGCCGAGTGCGGCGAGCTCGGGCTTCATCGCCGCGCACTTCTCGAGCATCCGCAGCGCGGTATCGATGGCGTTGCGCGCGTGGTCCGGGTCCGCGAGCGGCGCGCCCCAGAACGCCATGATCATGTCGCCGACGTACTTGTCGATGGTGCCGCGGTGCTCGAAGATGATCTCGGTCATCGGCGTGAAAAAGCGGTTGAGCAGGTCCTTGAGCTCGCTTGCGGTGAGCTGCTCGGAGATGGTCGTGAAGCCGCGGATATCGCAGAACAGCACGGTCATCTCGCGCCGTTCGCCGTCGTCGGTGATGCCCTTGGGGTTGCGGCTCATCTCCTCGACCAGCTGCGGCGGTACGTACTGGCCGAACATCGACTTGAGCTGGCGCTTGGCCAGCGTCTCGGTGAAGAAGCCGTAGACCAGGTTGAAGCTGGTCACCGCAACGACCGCGAGCAGCGGCCCGATCACCGACGTCACGAACGCCTGGTCGATCCACAGCCACAGGTTGATCCACACGGCGACACCGGCGGCCACGCCGGAGGCGAGCACGTAGAGCAGCGCGCCGCTGAACGGCAGTACCAGCGCCAGCAGCAGGCCAAGGCCGAAGGTCAGCACGATGTCGACGCCATCGGCCCACGGCGGCTTGAACGGGAAGCGTCCGTCGATGATGCCGGCGAGCACGCTGGCGTGGACCTCGACGCCGGGGTAGACGCTGCTGACCGGCGTCGAGCGGATGTCGACCAGGCCGACCGCGCTGGTGCCGATCAACGCGATGCGCCCGGCCAGCGCCGCGTCGGCGTCACCGCGCAGCACGTCGGCCGCGGAGACGTAATCGAAGGTGCGCTGCGGGCCGCGGTAGGGGATCAGCACGCGACCGTTGCCGTCGGTCGGCAGCGGCGCGCCGTCGAGGGTCACCGTCTCGAGTGTCTCGACGCCGCCGATCGGCGTGGTCACCAACCCGAGATCCTCGACGTACAGGAAGCGGCGCGCCGTCTCCAGCGCCAGTGACGGATAGATCGCGCCGTCGTGACCGAGGATCAGCGGGTAGCTGCGGTTGACGCCGTCGGCGTCCGGCGTGGAGACGAAGAACCCGGCACGCTCGGCCGCCTGCTGCAGCAGCGGCAGGTTGGCGGTGTAGCCGGGCAGCTCCTCGATGCCGACGCGCGCCGGCGTGAGGCCCCCGGACACCTCGAGCGGAGCGCCGGTCTGCCCGGCACGGTTGTTCTCCTGGGTCAGCGCGTAGCCGAGCACCACGTCGATGCCCATCTCGCGGGCGGTGCCGATGCTGCGCGCGAAGCGCAGGTCGCCGTCGAGCTCCTCGTCAACCGGGGCGAGCAGCTGCTGGACCTGCATGGCCTGCTCGCCGAGCAGCGGGGCCGACTCGCGCACCACGCGCGCGATCGGGTTCTCCTCGTCCTCCGGAAAGACCACGTCGAAACCGACCACCACCACGCCTGCTTCGGCCATCCGGTCGACCAGCTCGGCGAGCACGCTGCGCGGCCACGGGAAGTGGCCGATCTCGGCGAGCGAGGCCTCGTCAATGTCGACGATGACGATGTCGCGGTGGGGCGCGGGATCTGCGGGCAGGGTCCGTCGGTAGCGCGGGTAGTAGACCAGCCAGTCGAGGCGGTCGCGCAGCGCGCGCAGCACACCGTCGTCGGCCTG
>CBDTVS010000068.1:0-7559 GCA_965364245.1 uncultured Gammaproteobacteria bacterium
CTGGGTCGTGCCGGCGCGCGGCTAGGCATCGTCAGCGCCGGCAAGGCGGCGGTCGACGTACGCCACGCGCTGGCCCGTCTCGGCATCGACGAGACGAATGCCGAGCGCCACGGCATCGCGCTCTATCGCCCGCGCCTGATCTGGCCGCTGGAGCCGACCGCGCTGGCCGACTTCGCTCGCGGCTGCGAAACGCTGCTGGTGGTCGAAGAGAAGCTGCCGTTCCTCGAACCGCAGGTGGCCAGCGCGCTGTTCAACCTGCCCGCCGAGCGGCGGCCGCGGCTGCTCGGCAAGCGCAACCTCTCCGGCGCCCCCCTGGTGCCGGCCCACGGCCAGCTCGACCCCGTCTGCGTCGCGCGACTGCTCGCCCACCTGCTGCTGGCGCGCGACGACCCGCCCGCAGAACTCGCCGAACGCCTCGCGGCAGTCGACGCGGCCGCCGCGCCGCACGATGCCACGTCGGGCACGGCCCGGCGCCTGCCCTACTTCTGCGCCGGCTGCCCGCACAACACCTCCACCAAGGTGCCCGCGGGCAGCCTGGCGATGTCCGGCATCGGCTGCCACACCATGGCGCTGTGGATGGACCGTGACACCCTGCCGCCGACCCAGATGGGTGGCGAGGGCGCGCCATGGAACGGCATCGCGCCGTTCACCACCACGCCGCACGTGTTCCAGAACATCGGTGACGGCACCTACGCCCACTCCGGCCTGCTGGCGATCCGCGCCGCGGTCGCTGCCGGCACGCGCATCACCTACAAGCTGCTCTACAACGATGCGGTCGCGATGACCGGGGGCCAGCCGGTCGAGGGCAGCTTCAGCGTGCCCGAGATCGCGCGCCAGCTGCTCGCCGAGCGGGTGCGCCGGGTGGTGGTGGTCAGCGACGACATCGCCAAGTACCACGGGCAGCTCACGCTGCCGGCTGGCGTCGACCTGTTCCACCGTGACCGACTCGATGCGGTGCAGCGCGAGCTGCGCGAAATCGATGGCACCACGGTGCTGATCTACGACCAGGTCTGCGCGACCGAGAAGCGCCGGCGCCGCAAGCGCGGCCGCCTGGAGGATCCGCCACGCGCGGTGATGATCAACCACCGCGTCTGCGAGGGGTGCGGCGACTGCTCGGTGCAGGCCAACTGCGTCGCGCTGGTCGCCCGCGAGACGCCGTTCGGGCGCAAGCGCCAGGTCGACCAGTCGGTCTGCAACAAGGACTACAGCTGCCTGCGCGGCTTCTGCCCGGCGCTGGTCACGATCGAGGGCGGCCAGCGTCGCCGGCCGGTCGCGACGGCCCTCGACGACGCGCTGTTCGCCGGTCTGCCAGCGCCGGCTCGACGCGGTGGCGAGACGTCGATCCTGGTGACCGGCATCGGCGGCACCGGGGTGGTCACGGTCGGCGCGCTGCTGTCGATGGCGGCGCACCTCGAGGGGCAGGCGGCGCAGGTCTTCGACCTGACCGGGCTGGCGCAGAAGAACGGCGCGGTGTTCAGCCACCTGCGCATCGGGGGATACGGCGACGCCCGGCGCGCGGCGCGCTTCGGCGCGGGTGAGACCGACCTGTTGCTCGGCTGCGACCTGGTGGTCGCCGCCAGCGACGAGGCGCTCGCGACCTACGCGGGACAGCGCACCCGCGCGGTGGTCAACACCGCCGTGGTGCCGACCGCACAGCTGCAGCTCGACCCCGACGCCGAGGTTCACGCGCACGACCTGCTCGCACGCATCGGCGCGGCGAGCGACGGCCGCCCCGCGACGTTCGACGCGGCCGGTCACGCGCGGCGCCTGCTCGGCGACACCATCGGTAGCAACCTGTTCCTGGTCGGCGCGGCACTGCAGCTCGGGCTGCTACCGGTCAGCGCCGAAGCGCTCGAGCGTGCGATCGAGCTCAACGGCGTGGCGACGCAACTCAATCGCGACGCGCTGCGCCTCGGCCGACTCGCGGCATGGGCGCCCGAACGGCTCGATGACCTGGCCGGCAGCGGGATCGAACTCGCAGCCACGGACGCCAACGATCTCGCATCGCTGCTCGAACTGCACCGACAGGAGCTCACCGCGTACCAGGATGCCGGGCTCGCGGCACGCCACCGGGCGCTGGTCGAGCGCGTCGCGGCGCGCGAAGCGGATGCGGTCCCCGGCGCGACCGATCTGGCGTGCGCCGTCGCAAGCGGCTACTTCCGCGTACTGGCCTGCAAAGACGAGTACGAGGTGGCCCGGCTGCATGCCGATCCGGCCTTCGCGCATGAGGTCGGCGCCGCGTTCGAGGGCGACTACCGCATCGTCCACCACCTCGCCCCGCCCTGGCTGGGCCGGCCCGACCCGCGCACCGGGCGCACGCCCAAGCGGGCCTTCGGTCCGTGGCTGCGCCGCATCTTCCCGTGGCTGGCACGACTGCGGCGGCTGCGTGGCACGCCGCTCGACCCCTTCGGCTACGCAGCCGAGCGCCGCGAGGAGCGCCGCCTGGTCGCCGACTACGAGCAGCTCGTCACGCGCCTGCTCGACGGGCACGACGCCGGGCGCCACGCAGAAGCGGTCGAGATCGCGACGCTGGTCGAGAAGGTGCGCGGCTTCGGGCCGGTCAAGAGCGCGGCCATCGCGGCCTACCAGCGCGAGGTCGAGGCACGCCTGGCACGCTACGGCTCCGGCACAACGACCTGAAGCGCGCCTCGCCATGCGCAGCGGATCGGCGCACAGCGAAACCACGCGCTAGAATCACGGCATGGATGTCACCCGGCTCCAGGCGCGACTCGCCGAATTCGCCCGCGAACGCGACTGGGAGCAGTTCCACAGTCCCAAGAACCTGAGCATGGCCCTCGCCGCAGAGGCGGGCGAACTGCTCGAGGTGTTCCAGTGGCTGACCGAGGCGGAGTCGGCGCAGTTGCGCCCCGGCGACAAGGGCTGGGAGCTGGCCCGCGACGAACTCGCCGACCTGCAGATCTTCCTGCTGCGCCTTGCCGACCTGCTCGGCGTGGAGCTCGAATCCGCGGTGGAGGCCAAGATCGCGCGCAACGAGCGCCGCTATCCTGCCGAGCAGGTGCGCGGCGACGCGACCAAGTACAGCCACCGGGATTGAGTTGGCGTCCACCACGCGCACCGACTACCGCCACGCGGAGCATGCCGGCAACTTCGCCGATCTCTTCAAGCACACCCTGCTGACCGGGCTGCTCACGGCGCTACGCGCCCGCGGCGAACCGCTGGTCTACCTCGAGAGCCACGCGGGAGCGGGCCGCTACACGCTCGGCCACACGCGTGCCCGGTGCATGCGGGAACTCGTGGATCGCACATCCCCGCCACCACCACCTCTCTTCGCCACGCTGTTGGACCTACTCGAGTGGCGTGCAGGGCAATGCGTCTACCCGGGTTCGCCGTGGATTGCTTCCCGGTTGCTGGGTCCCGACGATCGCCTGCATCTCGTCGAGCAGGATGCGGACACGTTGCTCTCCCTGACGGCGCTGTTCACCGGCGACACCAGGATCAAGTCGCTTGCGGGCGATGGCTTGCGCAGGGTGATCGAGCTGATGCCCGCAGCCTCCCGTCCCGGCCTGCTGCTGGTCGACCCGCCCTACGCCCGGGAGAGAGAACGCGATGCCGTGACGCGACTGCTGAACGAGGCGGTGGCGAGATGGCCGGCGGGCACGATCGCGGCCTGGTATCCGCGTCGTGGCGATGGCATCGCCCCGCACCTGCACGAGGGCCTGTGCGCGAGAGCGGAAGAGCAAAAGATCGATTGCTGGATCGACCGCCCTGCGAGATCGGCGAACCGCATGCGGGGCTGTGGGGTCGTCATCATCAACCCACCAAGCGGTTTCGCACGCAAGTGGAAATCGGTCGGTGAATGGCTGGCGGGCCGACTGTTCGCCGAGGGTGCGGGACGCAGTGGAACTATCGCGCTGGGCTGACGGGAGGCAGGAGAAAGCCCCGGGGGCGAGGCCCCCGGGGCTGCATCAGATCTAGTTATTGGAGACCTTCGGCGACGCGTTGCTGTCGGAACTGGCCGTCCCGGTTTCGAGATCGACCCAGATCTTGTACTCGGCGCTGTCGATGGTGCCGTTGTTATTGCCATCGGCCTCGGCAAACTCGCTCTCCTCGCCCTTGAACTGCTCGATGTCCTCGAGCTCGCTCTCGGTGAGCATGCCGTTGCCGTCGACGTCGAGCTGCTCGAAGGTCGGGAAAGAGTAAGCGAATGCGCTGCTCATCAAGAGGCTCAGCACAAGCGCCATGATCATCCTAGCGTTCATCGTATTCACTCCACTGCACCCCTTGGATTAGGGCCGGGGGATGCGAAAACCGGCGCGCGAAGTATGGATCCGGCGCGCCGGAACACAAGAGGCGCGAGGCGCCCACGGGCATGAAATGTTTTTATGGATCGGCCCGCTCCATAAACGGGCTCTTGGCTCCGTCAGGGGCGCCCCCGAAGTGACGGATCAGGCCGTGAACGTCGCGGCGTAGACCTCGCGCAGCTGGTTCTTCTGCACCTTGCCCATGGTGTTGCGCGGCAGTTCCTCGACGAAATAGACCCGCTTGGGCTGCTTGAACTTCGCCAGCTCCCCGGCCAGCGCCGACTGCACGCCCGCCTCGTCGAGTTCCGTGCTGCCGTCGGGCACGACGACCGCGGTGACCGCCTCGCCGAAATCGGGATGCGGCACGCCGATCACCGCCGACTCGCGCACGCCGGGGATGGCGTCGATCAGCAGCTCGATCTCTTTCGGATAGACGTTGTAGCCACCGGAGATCACCAGGTCCTTGGCACGCCCGACGATACTGATGCGAGAATCCTCGGCCATGGTCGCGACGTCGCCGGTGATGAAGTGGCCGTCGGCGCGGAACTCCTCGGCGGTCTTCTCCGGCATGCGCCAATACCCCCTGAACACGTTCGGTCCCCGGATCTCGAGCACCCCCGGCTCGCCGCGCGCGACCTCGTTGCCCTGCTCGTCGGCGACCCGACCGCTGACGCCGGGCAGGAAGTAACCGACCGTGCCGGCCAGGCGATCGCCGTCGTAGGGGTTCGACGTGATCATGCCGGCCTCGGTCATGCCGTAGCGCTCCAGGATGCGGTGCCCGGTGCGCTCCTCGAATCCATTGAAGGTCTCCTCGAGCAGCGGCGCGGAGCCGGCGACGAACAGGCGCATGTTGCTGACCAGGTCACGATCGAGGCGCGGGTCCTCGAGCAGGCGTACGTAGAAGGTCGGCACCCCCATCAGCACCGTCGCGCGCGGTAGGCGCGCAATGATCGCGTCGGCATCGAACTTCTCGAGCCAGAGCATCGGCGAGCCGTTCAGCAGCGCGGTGTGCAGCGCGACGAACAGGCCGTGGACGTGGAAGATCGGCAGCGCGTGGATCAGCACGTCGCCCTGCCGCCAGCCCCAGTACTCGTGGAGCACCAACGCATTGGAGGCGAGGTTGTCGTGACTGAGCATCGCCCCCTTCGAACGCCCGGTCGTGCCCGAGGTATAGAGAATCGCGGCGAGGTCGTCGCCCGCGCGCGGCACCACCAGGTCGCTCGCGGGCGCCTCCTGGTCGAGCCCCATCAGCGTGCCACCGCCGACCGTGTCCAGGGTCAGGAGCATGGCGTTGACCTGCTGCGCCAGCGGCGCGAGCTCGGCCTCGGCGCGCGGATCGCAGACCACCAGGCGCGGTTCGGCGTCGCCGAGGAAGTACTCGACCTCGCGCGCGGTGTAGGCGGTGTTCAGCGGCAGGAAGATCGCCCCGGCACGCAGGCAGGCCAGGTAGAGCACCACGGCCTCCGGCGACTTGCCGACCTGGACCAGCACCCGGTCGCCGGGCACCACGCCGAGATTCTCGAGTAGTCCGGCCAGGCGGCCACTGCGCGCGCCGATCTCTCCGTAGCTCACGCAGGTCCCGTCGGCGAGTTCCAGGCAGGTGGCTTCGCTGTCGGCCGGGAAGCGGCCGCGCAGCAGCGTATAGAGGTTTGCGTCTTCGCTCATGGTTTCGTCTGGTATCTGATGGCTGGAATGGAGGTAACTAGGCCGTTGCGCGGCGCTCGTTGCCGACCGGCAGGTTGGCGACGAAATCGGCGAACGAGCCACCCTGCACCGTGACGTGCGACTGCAGCAGGCGATCGGCCTCGTCGGCCTCCCCGGCGAGGATCGCGGCGAGCACCGCCTCGTGCTCGGCGAACGACTCGTCGATGCGGTTGACGCGCCGCAGCTGCAGTCGGCGGTAGGGGGACAGACGGTTGCGCAGCGTGCGGGTCTGCTCGGCGAGGAAGCGGTTGTGGCAGCCGGCGTAGATCGCCTCGTGGAAGGCGACGTTGGCGCCGTAGTAGCCGTCGCTGTCGCCCTGCTCGGTGCAGGTCCGGCAGGCCTGGTGCGCGGACTCGAGGGCAACGCGCTCCTCACCCGACATGCGCCGCGCGGCGAGACGCCCGCACAGGCCTTCGAGCTCCGCCATCACCTCGAACATCTCGAGCAGTTCCTTGAGACCCGGCGCCGCCACCGCCGCGCCGCGACGCGGCCGCACCTCGACCAAGCCGGTCGAGGCGAGCTGGTTCAACGCCTCGCGTACCGGGGTGCGCGAGACGCCGAAACGGGTCGCGAGCGACGCCTCGTCGAGGCGCTCGCCCGGCGTGAGCACGCCGGTGACGATCTCCTGCTCGAGGATCCTGACCAGTTCGATGACCCGTTCACCCGCCATCTGCGAACTCCCGCGAGGTGCGTCTGGTTGGATAAGATAACGCCCATAATGAATCCATACAACATCTTTTTGTATACAATTTTGTGTTGACAGGCATACATACGTGAGATAGCTTCACCCTCATGGGCGGCTGCTCCAGCTGATCGCCCAATCACGAGAAAACAACATCACCGCCTTTGGAGAACCGCATCGATGAAAGCCTTCAAGAAACTGGCGACCGGCACGGCCCTGCTCGCCTCCGCCACCCTCCTCGCCACCTCCGCCTACGCCATCGACCTCAAGGCCTCGCACCAGTGGCCCGGCGGCAAGGGCGACGCCCGTGACGAGATGGTGCAGATCATCGCCAAGGAGGCCGCAGCGGCCAACGTCGACCTGAACATCAAGGTCTATCCCGGCAAGTCGCTGTTCAAGCCGAAGGAGCAGTGGGGCGCCATGGTCAAGGGCCAGCTCGACATCTCCGCCTTCCCGCTCGACTACGCCAGCGGCCGTCACCCGCAGTTCTCCGCGACGCTGATGCCGGGCCTGGTCAAGAACCACGACCACGCCCTGCGTCTGAACAAGTCGCCGTTCATGGACGAGATCAAGAAGATCATCAACGACGCCGGCGTCGTGGTGCTCGCCGACGCCTGGCTGGCCGGCGGTTTCGCCTCCAAGAAGAACTGCATCCTCGGCCCGGAGACCATGCAGGGCCAGGTGACCCGTGCCGCCGGCCCCGCGTTCGAGCAGATGCTGGTCGGCGCCGGCGCGTCGATCTCTTCGATGCCGAGCTCGGCGATCTACCAGGCGATGCAGACCGGCGTGCTCGACGCCGCCAACACCAGCTCGGGCAGCTTCGTCTCCTACCGCATCTACGAGCAGGTCAAGTGCCTGACCGAGCCCGGCGACTACGCGCTGTGGTTCATGTACGAGCCGATCCTGATGTC
>CBDTVS010000069.1:0-7554 GCA_965364245.1 uncultured Gammaproteobacteria bacterium
GCAGTTTTTCCACTCCCAGGCTGAGCTTTTGCTCCGGGCGGTGCTTGGAGACCAACCTCGACGTGAAGCCGGTGGTGGTCAGGCTGACGATGGCGCGCGCGCCGAGGTGGGTGGCCATCTGCACCGCCGCCTGGCCGACCGCTTCGGTGATGACGTTGGCCGGGTTGGGCCGGCTCTTCTGCAGGTGGCCGTACTCGCCGAGGTAGGACTCGGCCTTGAGGGCCAGCGCGGCCATGGTGCTGACCGCCTCGACCGGATAGCGGCCCATCGCTGTCTCGCCGGAGAGCATCACCGCCGAGCTGCCGTCGAGGATCGCGTTGGCCACATCGCTCGCCTCGGCGCGGGTCGGCTTCGGATTGCGCTCCATGGAGTCGAGCATCTGGGTGGCGGTGATCACCGGTTTGCCGTTGTAGACGGTGGTGCGAATGATCATCTTCTGCGTGCCGGGCACCTCGGCCAGCGGCAGTTCCACGCCGAGGTCGCCGCGCGCGACCATGGTGCCGTCGGCGGCGGCGACGATGGTCTCGAGGTTGTCGACGCCGCGCCGGCTCTCGATCTTGGCGATGATCGGGATCCTGGCGTCGTGGGCGCGCTGGATGCGGCGGATCGCCTGCACGTCGCCGGCCGACTGGATGAACGACGCGGCGATGTAGTCGACGTCGTGGCCGACCGCGAACTCGATCTCGTCGACGGTGTTCTGGTGCACCAGCGGGTCGTCGAAGCCGAGCGACAGCTGGGAGTCGGGGAGGTTGATGCTCTTGCGCGGCCGCAACGTGCCACCGACCACCACGCGGCAGACCAGCGTGTCGCCCTCGCGCGCCTCGGCGCGCAGCTCCAGCGCCCCGTCGTCGATCAGCACGCAGTGACCGGGCTGCACCTCGTCGGCGAGACGCGGGTAGGAGACACCGACCCCCTTAGCGTCGCCCACGCGACCGTCACCATGCAGGCGGAAGGTGGCGCCGGGCTCGAGGCTCACCGTCGGCTCGGTGAGCTGCCCGGTGCGCACCTCGACGCCGCGGGTGTCGATCATGGTCGCGACGAAGGCATCGCACGCCACGGCTGCCTTGCGCACCAGCTCCAGGCGCCGCGCGTGCTCGTCGACGTCGCCGTGCGAGAAGTTGAGGCGCGCGACATTCATCCCGGCTGTGATCATCGCCTTGAGGGTGGCGAGGTCGTCGCAGGCCGGACCGATGGTGGCGACGATCTTGGTCTTTCTCGGCGTGGGGCGGGCGGGCATCGGTCGGATCCTGTCGCGGTGTTGGTAGGTGAAGGGATGGGGCAGAGCATAGCTGATGACCTGCCTCAAGCGGTGGCCGGAAAAGACATGCGTAGTTGCGCGATGTGGTTGAGAATCGGCCCATTGTTGTGACAACCACCTCGTGCCGGGTCGGCACGAGGCGAGATGGAGACCCCACATGGCCAAGCGCATCCTCACCCCCATCCTGCTGCTGCTGAGCGTCGCGTTCGCATGTCCAGTGTTCGCGGCCTCGCCGGCCGAGGAGCGCGCCGAGATCGACAAGGCCGCTGCCAAGGTGCTGCGCGACCTCTACAAGGTGCAACCCAGCGCGAAGAAGGCGGTCGAGTCGGCCGTTGGCTACGCCGTGTTCAGCAACTTCGGCATGAAGATCTTTTTCGCCGGCGGCGGCTCGGGCAAGGGTTACGCGGTCGGTGGCGGCAAGAAGACCTACATGAAGATGCTCGAGGTGCAGGCGGGGCTCGGCCTCGGCGTCAAGAAGTTCGGCCTGGTCTGGATTTTCAACAGCAAGAGCGCCTTCAAGGAGTTCGTCGACTCCGGTTGGGCGGTCGGTGCCCAGGCCACGGCCGCGGCCAAGCACGAGGACGAGGGCGACGCGTTCCAGGGCGCGATTCCCATCGCCGACGGCGTGTTCCTCTACCAGATCACCGAGTCGGGCCTTGCCGCCGAGCTGACGGTCAAGGGCACCAAGTACTACAAGGACGACGACCTCAACTGATGCGCGACGCGCCCCGAGTTCGCGGGGCGATGCTTCCGGGCGACAGCGCGCCCTGCAGGTAGTAGACCAACTGCTGCACCTTGGCCGGCACGACATGGCGTGAAGGGCAGGGGGCGTAGAGCGTGTAGGGCGGCGCAAGGTCATTCCACAGGAGTCCGTCATGCTCACGATTCGCCGCGCCAACGACCGGGGCCACGCCAACCACGGCTGGCTCGACAGCCACCACACCTTCTCGTTCGCGGGCTACTACGACCCGCAGCAGATGGGCGTCTCGAACCTGCGCGTGATCAACGACGACCGCGTCGCACCCGGTGGTGGTTTCGCCACCCACGGCCACCAGGACATGGAGATCGTCAGCTACGTGCTCGACGGGGCGCTCGAGCACAAGGACAGCATGGGCCACGGCTCGGTAATCCGGTCGGGCGACGTGCAGCGCATGAGCGCAGGTACCGGGGTCACGCACAGCGAGTACAACGCCTCGGACAGCGAGGAGGTCCGCTTCCTGCAGATCTGGCTCAAACCGAACCGCCTCGGCATCGAGCCTGGCTACGCCCAGCAGCACTTCCCGCTCGAGGCGCGCCGCGGCCGGCTGGTGCTGCTGGTCTCGCCGGACGGTCGCGACGGGTCGGTCGCCGCGCAGCAGGACGCGCTGCTCTACGGCACGCTACTCGGGCAGGGCGAGGCGGTCGAGCTGGCGCTCACAGCCGGACGCCGCGCCTACGTCCACGTCGCGCGGGGTGAGGCGCAGGTCAACGGCGAGGCCGTTGCCGACGGAGACGGGGTGCGCCTCGAGGCGGTCGAGAGCGTGCGCCTCGAGGGGCGCGGCGAGCCGGCCGAACTGCTGCTGTTCGACTTGCCGTGAAGCGGCGGCTCAGCCCGCGGCCGGCGGGCTGGGCGTCTTGTTGGTCGGTTCGTTCGAGAACGGGATCGAGTCGGGGGCGATGGCGCCGCCGGAGATGATGAAGTTCATCGCCTCGTCGATGGTCCAGTCGGTCGAGACCAGGTCCTCGATCGGCACCACCTCGAGGTAGCCGCTGGTCGGGTTCGGCGTGGTCGGCACGTAGACCGCGGCGAGCTCCTGACCGGTGCGCGCGTCGGTCAGGGTGCGCGTCACCAGGCCGACGGTGCGCATGCGCTCGGTCGGGAAGCTGATCAGCACTACGCGCTCCACGTTCTCCGGCTTGGTCTGCAACACGCCGACCAGCTTCTTGACCGCGCCGTAGACCGACTGCACCAGCGGCAGCCGCGCGACCAGCGACTCCAGCGCGTGGAGGATCTGCACGCCGATCACGCGCCCGGCGACCACGCCGAGCAGGTAGATCGCCAGCACCACGATGACCACCGCGAGCAGGTCGTCGAACCACGGATGGCGGAACAGCGCCGAGAGCACCGGGGTCTCCTCGCCGAGGTCCTTCTGGAGCGCGCTCACCACCGGCTGGCCGAACTGCGAGAGCAGCTTGAACAGGAACTGGAACAGCCAGACCGTGATCGCCAGCGGAATCACCGTCAGCAGGCCGGCGATGAAGTTGCGCTTGAAGTTCAGAGTGCCGTGTCGGCCGCTGGGCATGTCCCGGCTCCTGATCGAGGTTGGTGCTGGCGACCATAGCGCCGGCACGGGGTACGGTAAACCGCGCTCGCGGTTTATGTGTCCGGTGAGGGTCAGCCGCGATACGGGGCGTGGCGTCGGGTACTGCCGCGCAGGATGATGCGCGCCTCGAAACGCTCGAACGAGGGGCCGTCGGTCGCCGTGACGCCCGACGCGATCTGCTCGAAGAGACGCTCCGAGGCGGCATCGGCGACTGCGTCGAGCGGCAGGTCGATGGTGGTCAGTCCCCCGCCCTGCCACCAGCGCAGTGCGGTCTGATCGCCAAATCCGAGCAGCGAGGGCGGCGCTTCGGCCGCCAGGCCGCTGATTGCGTCGAGCAGCCCTTCAGTCAGCGCGGCACCGGCGGCGATGACCGCGCTCGGTGGGTTCGGCTTCGACAGCAGACGCAACGCGGCGGTGCGCCCCTGTTCGGCGCGTGGTTCGCAGATTTCGATGAGATCAGGATCGGGCGCGAGGCCCTGCTCATGCATGGCGGTCGCGTAGCCATCGCGCCTGGCGAGGGCGGTGTCGAGTCGTTCGTTCCCGCACAGCAGACCGATGCGCTCGTGACCGAGGTCCAGCAGGTAGCGGGTGGCCGTGTGGATGGCCTGCGAGTCGTCGATGCCGAAGCCGTCGGCGTCGAGCCCGGTGTGGTGCCGGATCAGTTGGACGGTCGGCACGTCGGCGAGCAGCCTGCATGTCGAGGGCGTCATCCGGGGTGACGGGGTGATCAGCACGCCGGCGCAACGCGCTCCGACCAGCGCGCGAACGTGCTCCGACTCGAGCCCGGGGTCGTCCTCCGAGACCGCCAGCACGAGCTGATGATCGTGCCGACGGCACTGCTCGGCGATGCGGTGCGCCATGGTCGCGTAGAAATGGTTCTGGATGTCGGGCACCAGCAGCCCGACCAGCGCGCTGGTGCCGCGCTGCATCGCCCGCGCGGTCGCATCGACCACGTAGCCCATCGCCTCGGCCTGCCGCCGGACGCGGCTTGCCGTCTCCGCACTGATGCGGGGACTGCCGGCCAGCGCGCGGGTTACGGTCGACGGGGCCACACCCAGTTCGCGGGCGATGTCCTTGATGGTGACCTTGTGACTGGTGGGGCGGGCCATGAGCAAACGATTGCATAATTTAGTGTTGATAACAATATTTATATTAATAATTATAGAAATATATTGACGCGCAAACGTTTGCGCATTAAAGTCGCAACAGTCGATAACATTGGAGATAGTCATGGTTCCGACCGAATCCGGCGCGGTGCAGCCCGATGTCGCCATGGTCGCCTCGCTGGTCGAGGCGGGGCTGCTCGACGATCCGGTCGAGGCCGCATTCGCGCCGCTGACCGGCGGGGTCTCCTCCGACATCTGGAAGGTCACGACGCCGCAGCGGGTGTTCTGCGTCAAGCGGGCGCTGGCGCAGCTCAGGGTCGAGGCCGAGTGGCTCGCGCCGGTGGAGCGCAACCGCTTCGAGGTGGCGTGGTACGAGATCGCCGGGTCGATCGTGCCCGGCGCCGCACCCGAGGTGCTGTTCCACGACGACCAGGCGATGCTCTGCGCGATGACCTTCCTCGATCCGGCGCAGCATCGCCTGTGGAAGAACGAGCTGCGTGACGGCCGTGCCGAGGTCGGTTTCGCGGCCGAGGTGGGGCGAAGGTTGGCGGCGATCCACGCGGCGACGGCCGGTGACGCCGATGTCGCACGGCGTTTTCCACGCGACGACATCTTCCACGCGATCCGTCTCGAGCCCTACCTGGAGGCCACCTCGATTCGGCATCCCGACCTGCGCGACGCGCTGTTCGGACTCAGCGAGCGGACCGCGACGACCCGACTGGCGATGATCCACGGCGACGTCAGTCCGAAGAACATCCTCGCCGGGCCGGACGGGCCGGTGTTCCTCGATGCCGAATGCGCGTGCATCGGTGACCCCGCGTTCGACCTGGCGTTCTGCGCCAACCACCTGCTGCTGAAATCGCTGTGGAATCCCGCGGCGCGTGACGGTTTCAACCGCGCGTTCACGGCGCTGACGCGCGCCTACCTCGACGGCGTCACCTGGGAGCCGGCCGTGGAGCTCGAGGCGCGTGCCGCGAGTCTGCTCGCCGGGCTGTTCCTGGCGCGGGTCGACGGCAAATCGCCGGTCGAGTACGTCACCGAGGAGGCCGATCGCGAACGGGTACGCCGCTGCGCGCGGCCGCTGATCATCAACCCCGCGAGCACGCTCGATGCGGTGCTCACGGCCTGGAATGGGGAACTGGATTCATGAACGACACCATCGTGGCGGTGCGTGGCCGACGCGTCTGGGATTCGCGCGGTCGCCCGACCGTCGAGACCGAGGTGCAGACCGAAAGCGGCGCCATCGGCCGCGCCATCGCGCCGGCCGGCGCCTCGACCGGCAGCGCCGAGGCGGTCGATCGGCGTGATGGCGGCGGGGCGTTCGGCGGGCTCGACGTGCGCGGCGCGCTCGCCGCGGTCGACGGGGAGATCGCCACCCTGTTGCGTGGGCGCCAGGCTTCGGACCAGGCCGGTATCGACGCGGCGCTGGTCGATCTCGACGGCACGCCCAACCGCGCGCGCCTCGGGGGCAACGCGCTGGTGGCGACCTCGATGGCGGTCGCGCATGCTGCGGCCGCGGCGCGCGGCCTGCCGTTGTGGCGCCACCTGGCCGGCGACAGGGACGATCTCTTTCTGCCGCTGCCGGAGATCCAGGTGTTCGGCGGCGGGGCGCACGCCGGGCGCCGGGTCGACGTGCAGGACTTCATGGTGATCGCGGTCGGCGCTGCGGACTACGCGCAGGCGCTCGACTGGACCGCCGAGGTCTATCGCGCCGCGGGCGAGCTGATGGCGGCGGCGGGCAAGCTGCAGGGCGTGGCCGACGAAGGCGGTTTCTGGCCGGCGTTCGACGGCAACGAGGAGGCGCTCGACTACCTCGTGCGCGCCATCGAGCGGGCCGGACGGGTGCCGGGCGAGGAGGTGGCGATCTCGCTCGACATCGCCGCGACCGATTTCGGACGCGGCGGACGCTACACCCTGGCGCGCGACGGCCGCGAGGTCGACAGCGATGCACTGGCCGAGATGTTGCTCGGCTGGCTCGCGCGCTACCCGATCGTCGCCATCGAGGATCCGCTCGGCGAGGATGACGCCCGGACGCTGGCGCGCTTCACGCAGGAGGCCGGTGCGGGTGTCGAGGTGGTCGCCGACGATTTCATCTGCACCAACGCGCAGCGCATCCGTGATGGCGCCGCTGCCGGCGCGTGCAACACCGCGCTGATCAAGCCGAACCAGGTCGGTACGCTGAGCGAGACGCGGGCCGCGCTGGACGCCGCGCGGGCGGCGGGTTGGGAGGCGATCGTCTCGGCCCGTTCCGGAGAGAGCGAGGACGTGACCATCGTCCACCTCGCCGTGGGCTGGGGCGCCAAGCAGCTCAAGGTCGGCTCGTTCGCCCGTTCCGAGCGCATGGCGAAGTGGAACGAGGGGCTGCGCATCGCCGACGCGCTTGGTCAGCAGGGTGGCCGCCTGCCGTCGCGGGATGAATTCCCCTGGGGGCGTTGACTGTCGCGGACATCCACGTCGAGGGAAAGCGGGACCCCGATCCCTGTTGCAACCTTCTGTCGGACTGAAGTCCGACCCACAGAAGGAATACAGATACCTGTGGGATCCATCGTGGGTCGGGCTTCAGCCCGACATGGGTCGGTGCTTTGTTCGAAGGTTCAGTCGGACTGAATTCCGACCCACGAAATGCCTGCCGCGCAGGTCCGGGAAATGAACGAAGGCCCCCGCGGGGGCCTTCGTGGTTATGGACCGGAGTCCCGTTCGTTGCTTCAGGCGCGGCCGTTGGCATCGATCGTGATGCTGGCGGTGCCCTTGTCACCGGCCATCGTCGGCACCGGCGCCGGGTGATCCGCACGACCGCTCAGGGTCTGTCCGTCGTAGGGCTGGCCGGCGGAAGGCGTGACCCAGGAGAAGTCGCCGGCGTCGTCGGCGAGGGCAAAACCGGACAGGC
>CBDTVS010000070.1:0-7538 GCA_965364245.1 uncultured Gammaproteobacteria bacterium
ATGAGCGTGGAGGCAGCGCTGGCCGAAGTAGGGGAGTTGGCCCCCGGGGACGTGGTGATCCTGAATGATCCCTTCAAAGGGGGTACCCACCTTCCCGACATCACCCTCATCTCAGCTGTGTTTGCCGCAGGCCGGTCCAGGCACCATGCAGAAATGGCCAGCCGGCGTAGAGCAGCGTCGGGGTCGCCAGCACCCAGCCGGCCCAGTGCAGCAGGTCGCGGTGCTCACCCTGATCGGCGCCGGTGTAGAGCGCGATCGAGATCCACAGCAGGTTCATCATCGCGAACCCGGCGAACGCGAGGCGGTAGAGACGGGCACGCTGGCTACGCTGCAAGCGGCCCTCGACGGCGTCGACATCGTACGGCAGTGCCGCGTAGCCGATCCCGGCAAGCGCCTCGAGCAGGCGCGAGAGCGCGATGCATTGCGGATCCCAGCGCACGCTGAGGCGACGCGCCGCGAGATTGACCTGCACGCCGCGCACCCCCGGGAGACTCCCGAGGTGCCGTTCGATCAACCAGACGCAGGCGGCGCAGTGGATGCCCTCGACCAGCAGCTCCGCGGCCAGGTCGCCGCCCTCGTGGCGCACGAACTCGGCCTGCACGTCGGCGAGGTCGAAGATCGCCGGGTCCTCGGTCAGCGCGGGAGGCGGCGCGAGCGGACGGTCGGCCGGGGTGCGCGCGTAGAACCCCTCGAGGCCGGCGGCGTGGATCGCCAGGCAGACGGCATGGCAGCCGGGACAGCAGAAGCGCCGGGCGTGACCATCGACCTCGCCCGAGACCGCCGGCGCAGGCGCCGGCAAGCCGCAGTGGAAACAGGTCGGTTCGTTACGAACCTCGGTCATTTGCAGCGGTATCCGCGGCGTGACGCCGCCCGGCTCACTCGCGGCGGACCGCGATGCGGCGCGCCATGTCGTAGACCTTGTCGCCCGACTCGACCTGGACGATCAGGTCCCAGATTCCGGGCAGCGGGAAGCTCACCTCGGCGCCGACCACGCCGGGCGCCTCGACGACCATGGGCAGCTCGAAATCGGCGTCGGCGTCGGAGGGACGGTAGGCGAAGAAGCGCGCACGCTCGGCGTGCACCGGCAGACCACGCTCGTCGACGGCGCTGACGCGGATCCCCACCGGGATGTCACGGCGCACCGGCTGCGGGATCTCGAGACGCACGTCCCAGGTCTGCGGTTCGGCGAGCTTCTGCGCGGCGCGCGTCTCGGCGTAGCTGCGCCCCCGCTCGTAGTAGTCCTCGACCACCAGCCCGGGATTGGTGGTCACGGCCAGCACGATCATCGTGACATTGGCCAGCACCACCGCGACCACCAGGCCGATCCAGCCGAGGACCCAGGGGTTGCGCCAGGGGGAGTTGGGGTCGTGACGACGGGGTATGGCGGCTTCCATTCGCGCACTCCTCGAGGATTCTCTGTCGGGTTGTTCCATTCTCTCACCAGGCGCGTTCACGCGGCCGTGACCGGGATCAGCCAGGACCGACGAACACGCTCTCGACCGCCTCCCGGATCGCGGGATCGTCGGGCACCGCGACCTCGAAGGTCACTGGGCTGTATGCCTCGGCCAACTGTTCACCGGGCACCCGCAGGAACACCACCACGGTGCTGACCTTCCCGGGCGCGATCGCGACGGGCTCCTCGGCGCCGATTACGGCCAGGCCAGGCAACCCGCGGGCTTCGATCTTGACCTCGAGCACGTCGGGGGTCTTGTTCAGCAACTTCAGCGTGTAGCGATTCTGGATCGAACCGTCGCTCTGCTGCACGAACAGCGGCTGGCGCTCGTGCAGCACGTTGAGTTCGAGGGTCGAGAGCGATGCCAACCCGTAGACGATGCCGGCCAACGCCAGGCTCATGATGGCCGCGTAGACGATCACCCGCGGGCGCTTCCACGGCACCGGCTGCGGCCGGCCCTCGAGTTCGTCGTACGAAGCGTAGCGAATCAGGCCGCGTGGCCGGTCGACCTTGTCCATGACCGCGTCGCAGGCATCGATGCACAGCGCACAGGTGATGCAGCCCTCCTGCTGGCCCTCGCGGATGTCGATGCCGGTCGGGCAGACCGCGACGCACTGCCGGCAGTCGATGCAGTCGCCCTGCTCAGCCCCGGCATCGCCCTTGCGCACCCGACCGCGTGGCTCGCCACGCTTGAGGTCGTAGGTGGGCAGGATGGTCTCGCGGTCGTACATCACCCCCTGCAGGCGCGCGTAGGGGCAGAGCCAGAAGCAGACCTGCTCGCGCATGTGACCGGCGAAGACGTAGGTGAACGCGGTGAACACGGCGATGGTGACGTAGGCGACCGGCGGCAACTGGAGCGTGACGAGTGGCCCCCACATCGTCCAGCTGTCGGTGAACCAGGCGACGAAGCTCGCCCCGGTCACCACCCCGATCAGGATCCAGATCAGGTGTTTCGGCAGCTTGATGCGCAGTTTCTCGGCCCACGGCGCGGCGTCGAGCTTGCGGCGCGCCTGCGGCGGCCCCTCGAACTTCTCCTCGATCAGCGTGAACAGGTCGGTCCACACCGTCTGGAAACAGAAGTAGCCGCACCAGACCCGGCCCGCCGTCGCCGTCACCACCGCGAGCAGGATGGCGAAGAACAGCAGCAGCAGCGACAGCATCCAGAAGTCCTGCGGCAGCACCGTGGCGCCGAAGATGTGGTACTGGCGGTTCGGGATGTCGAACAGCACCGCCTGGCGACCGTCCCAGCGCAGGTAGGGGCCGAGGAAGAAGGCCAGCCAGACCGCGTTGCCAACCCATTTCAGGGTGCGGAAGCGGCCGGGCACGCGCTTGGCGTGGATGGTCTCCTTGCCGGTGTTGACGTGCCAGTGACTCGCCTCGGCGTAGAGGTCGTCGAGGTGCTGGCCGATGGCCCCGTCCTGCTGCGTCTCTGCCACGTCGATCACCCGCTTGGCCGCAAGGTATGAGACCCGGGGGAGAGTGAACGGTTTCCCCTCCGGTCATCCGCCGAGGAATTCGGCATTTTACCAGTTACTGAATTAGTGTGCCCGAAGAGAGGGGGCCAGGCCCCCTGCTCCAGGGATCAGGAGTGGCGGTGGCGTTCCGCGTCCTGTGCGATCAGCTTGCTGACCCTGTAGCCGAGGTAGGCGACGATGACGATCGCGCCGACCACCGACAGGATCGAACCGATGACGACTGCATCCATGTGCGGGACCTCCCTGGTCCGTCGTTGACTGCCATCCCGGGATCAGCCGTCCCGGGGATCCGAACCCCTTACTGCCCGCCGCCGAGACGATGGACGTAGACCGCGAGCTTCTTGATCTCGGTCTGGTCGAGCTGGTCGGCGAAGGCCGGCATCACGGCGTTGCGCGTCTCCGGCACGCCGGGCGCGTTCACGCCGTAGGCGATGGTGTGGCGAATGCCCTCGAGGCTGCCGTCGAAGCGCCAGATGCGGTCGGTCAGGTTGGGTGCGCCCAAAGCCGGATTGCCCTTGCCGTCCATGCCGTGGCAGGCGAAGCAGGCGCCTGCACCGGTATAGATCACCTTGCCGGCCTCGTGCTCCTTGCCGTCGGCGAGGCCGGCGACGTAGGCGGCGATGTCATCGAGTTGCTGGTCGCTGAAGCGTGAGGCGTGCGGCGGCATGATGCCCCGGCGGCCGTTGACCAGCGACTCGACGATCTTCTCGACGCTGCCGCCGTAGAGCCAGTCGTCGTCGGCCAGCACCGGGTAACCCGGGTTGCCCTGGCCGCCGGCGCCGTGGCACGGCGCGCAGCGGTCGCCGAACAGCACCTTCGCCGAGGCGTCGACGTAGTTGGCCAGTTCGCGATCCGCGAGGATCGCCGCCGGCTCCAGCGAGGCGATCTTGGCCTCGAAGGGTCCGCGAACCTCGTCGAGCTGCGCGACGCTCTCCTTGTACTCGCCGATCGACGTCCAGCCGATCACGCCCTTGGTGTAGCCGCTGAACGTGGGCCACATCGGGTAGAGAATCCCGTAGACCACCACGAAGATCCAGCTGGCATGGAACGCGATCGTCCACCAGCGCGGCGGCGGGTTGGTCAGTTCGCGGAGGTTGTCGTCCCAGACGTGGCCGGTGTCGGCGGCGTCGTACGCATTGGTCTTGTCGGTCATCGCTTGTCTCCGGACTCGAAGTGCTCGTCGTCGCCTTCGAATGGGATGAAACGCTGGGCCTCCAGGCGCTCCTTGTTCTTCGGCCTGAGGGCATAGAAGTAGAGCCCGACCATCAGCAGGAACACCACCACGGTCAGGATCGTGCCGATCCAGTCCTGGGGTGTCATCGCCGACCAGTCGGTGGCGAAGTAGTCGCCGAGGCTACTCACGGTAGTCCCTGCCCTCGCGGAAATCGATCATGGTGCCGAGCACCTGCAGGTAGGCGACCATCGCGTCCATCTCGGTCTTGCCCTCGACCTCGGCCGGCGCCGCGGCGATGTCGGCGTCGGTGTAGGGCACGTTCATCAGGCGCATGGCGCGCATCCGGTCCTGCATCCCCGCCCCATCGATGGCGCCCTCGTCGAGCCAGCCATAGGTCGGCATCACCGACTCCGGAACCACCGCGCGCGGGTCGCGCAGGTGCTGGCGATGCCACTCGTCGGAGTACTTGCCACCGACGCGTGCCAGGTCCGGCCCGGTACGCTTGGAACCCCACTGGAACGGGTGGTCGTATTTCGACTCCACCGCCAGCGAATAGTGCCCGTAGCGTTCGCGCTCGTCGCGGAACGGCCGGATCATCTGCGAGTGGCAGAGGTAGCACCCCTCGCGCTGGTAGACGTCGCGCCCGGCCAGTTCGAGTGCGGTGTAGGGCCGCACGCCATCGCCCGGCTTCCAGTCGGCCAGGGTCTGCCCCTCGGCTCGCTGCCACAGGACCTCGGGGAACTTGGCGCTGCCGTCCGGGTTGCGCTGCTTATCCTCGATGGTTGAATCGAGGTAGAAGAGCGGCACGATCTCGACGATGCCGCCGACCGACACCACCAGCGCCGTCATCAGCGTCAGCGCCAGCACGTTCTTCTCCATCAACTGCTGGAGCTTGCCCGAATGTTGGGTCTCGTTTGCCATGGTTCGCTCCTCCCTCAGGCGCCGGCCGGCGCGGTGCTTGACTCACCGACGCGACCTTCACTGGACGCCTTGCGCACGGTCATGACGACGTTGTAGAGCATCGTGATCGCGCCGAGCACCACGAAGGCGCCGCCGACCACGCGCAGCGCGTAGTACGGATGCATCGCCTCGACCGACTCGGCGAAGGTGTAGGCGAGCGTCCCGTAGTCGTCGTAAGCGCGCCACATCAGGCCCTGCATGATCCCCGAGACCCACATCGCAACGATGTAGATGCACGCGCCGATGGTGGTCAGCCAGAAGTGCATGTTGACCAGCTTCGTGGAGTACATCTCGGTGTTCCACAGCCGCGTCACCAGGTGGTAGAGCGCGCCGACGGCGACCATCAGCACCCAGCCCAGCGCCCCGGAGTGGACGTGACCGATGGTCCAGTCGGTGTAGTGCGACAGTGCGTTGACGGTCTTGAGCGACATCACCGGACCCTCGAAGGTCGACATCGCGTAGAAGGCCAGCGAGGCGATCAGGAAGCGCAGCACGTAGTCGGTGCGCAACTTATCCCACGCCCCGGAGAGCGTCATCATGCCGTTCACCGCGCCACCCCAGGACGGGATGATCATTGCCAGCGAGATCGCCGCGCCGAGCGAACCGGTCCAGTCCGGCAGCGCGGTGTACTGCAGGTGATGCGCGCCGAGCCAGACGTAACCGAAGGTCAGCGCCCAGAAGTGGATGACCGAGAGCCGGTAGGAGTAGACCGGCCGGTTGGCCTGCTTGGGCACGAAGTAGTACATGATGCCGAGGAAGCCGGCGGTGAGGTAGAAGCCGACCGCGTTGTGGCCGTACCACCACTGGATCATCGCGTCCTGCACGCCGGAGAACAGCGAGTAGGACTTGAACAGCGAGACCGGCACCGCCAGCGAGTTGACCACGTGCAGGTAGGTGATCATCACCAGCATGGCGAGGAAGAACCAGTTCGACACGTAGATGTGCGAGCTCTTCCGGTTGGCGATGGTCATGACGAAGTTGAACAGGTAGCTCAGCCAGACCACCGCGATCAGGATATCGATCGGCCACTCGAGTTCGGCGTACTCCTTGGCCTGGGTCAGGCCGAGCGGCAGCGTGATCACCGCCAGCACGATGACCGTGTTCCAGCCCCAGAAGGTGAACCAGGCCATCTTCGAGCTCCACAGCGCGGTGCCGCAGGTGCGCTGCACGCTGTAGAACGAGGTCGCCATCAGCGTGCAGCCACCGAACGCGAAGATCACCGCATTGGTGTGCAGCGGACGCAGGCGGCCGAAGCTGAGGTACTGAATGTCGAAGTTCAGTGCCGGCCAGGCGAGTTGGGCGGCGATCAGGAGGCCGACCGCCGTCCCGACGACGAGGTAGACGATGGCCATGATCGAGAACCAGCGCACGACGTCGAAGTCGTAGGTTCTCTCGGTCTGCTGGTAATCCACTGGGGTGCTCCTTGGGTCAGGTGGCGGGCGCGCGCCGGCGGCGGCCCAGTGTGGACCTGCAAAGGGGGTGGACGGAATAGGGTCGGTCCTTGGGCTTCAGGGGCAGTGCATCCATGCAATGCGAAATATAGCCTTTTGCTGTGGATTTGCCACTTGACCCAGATCAATTGATGCGCTGCAGCATTGAACCTGCGTCGACGGGCGGGGTCAAGGGTGCCCCGCGCCAGCAGAGCCCGGTACAATGCCCGGTTTTGACGTGGCGCAAGGCTCTCACGCCCCCATGAGTGAAAGGATGTAACCCTGATGAGCGACACCACCCTGTTCACCTCCGAGTCGGTCTCGGAAGGCCACCCCGACAAGATGGCCGACCAGATCTCCGATGCCGTACTCGACGCCATCCTGCGCCTCGACCCGAACCCGGGCAACGCGCGGGTCGCCTGCGAGACCATGATCAAGACCGGCGCGGTGATCCTGGCCGGCGAGATTTCCACCGAGGCCTGGGTCGACCTCGACGAACTGGTCCGCGAGGTGGTCTGCGACATCGGCTACACCAGTTCCGACGTCGGCTTCGACGGCTCCACCTGCGCGGTGATGTCGCTCCTCGGCAAGCAGTCGAGCGACATCGCCATGGGCGTCGACCGCCAGAGCGCAGAGCAGCAGGGCGCCGGCGACCAGGGCCTGATGTTCGGCTACGCCACCGACGAGACCGACGTGCTGATGCCGGCCCCGATCACCTACGCCCATCGCCTGGTCGAGCGCCAGGCCGAGATGCGCAAGCAGCACGTGCTGCCGTGGCTGCGCCCGGACGCCAAGAGCCAGGTGACCTTCCGCTACGACGGCGGCAAGGTGGTCGGCGTCGACGCCGTCGTGCTCTCGACCCAGCACGACCCCGACATCGACCAGGCGCACCTGCACGAGGCGGTGATGGAGAACATCATCCTGCCGGTGCTGCCTGCCGAGTGGCTGCACGCCGACACCAAGTACCACATCAACCCGACCGGCTCGTTCGTGATCGGCGGCCCGGTCGGTGATTGCGGCCTGACCGGGCGCAAGATCATCGTCGA